>NZ_JASJXO010000022.1:0-59062 GCF_035018625.1 Subtercola sp. RTI3
AGATGTGTATAAGAGACAGCCCCTCCGCCAATCGACTCGGCAAAGTTTGCGGGTGGCGGGGCGTTACACCCGCAACTTTTACCGAATGGATTCGGGACGGAGCGGGTTTGGGGCCGAGTGAGTGGAGTCAGCGGGAGTAGCGGCTGGCGGGGCGGCCGAGGGCAAAGCGCTCCCTGAGAGTCTGAGGCCCACCAAGAGTCGCGGCCGCGGTGCTTGGTTCAGCGGGAGCGGGAGCGGGAGCGGCGGTAGCCGTAACAGCGGCAGCGAGTGCGGGCCAGTCGGGGTGGGTGAGGGCAGCGGCGAGCTGGGCAGCACTGGCGAACTCGACACCGGTGACGGTGCCTTCGTCGAGGAGGGCGAGTGCGCGGGCGACAGCGTGCGACGCGGGCCGGGCTGAGGCATCGTGGAGGCCGTCGGTGCGAGGGTCGGCTGCAGCGTCCTCGGCATCGTGGAGGCCGGTGGTGCGAGGGTCGGCGGAAGCGCCCACGGCATCGTCGGCGAGCTGAATGAGCAGGGCGGGCATCCGGTATCCAGAGTCGACAACTGCGGCGGCAGAGGAGGCGGCGGCAGCGGCAGCGGAGGCAGCAGCCAGGCGCGCAGCGAAGGCAGCGACGCTCGACGCGGCGACGACGGCAGAGCCGGCCGACGTCTGCGGAAGGTCGGGCAGCAGCAGGGCATCGGCCGAGAGCAGGAAGGCGAGCCGGGCGGGCCCGGCAGCGAACATGTCGGCGGCAGTGACGCTGACGACGATGGGCGGCTGGCCCTGCGGCGGCCGCGGCGTGATGAGCGGGCCACGCACGGTGAAGTAGGGCCCGGCGTGCGCGATGTGGTGCAGTTTGGCGCTGTCGAGGTAGCGCCCGGAGGGGGCGTCGCGGAGTTCCGCGCCGTCTTCCCATGAATCCCAGAGCTCACGCACGACGGCGACGAACTCAGCACCCTGCTCGGCGAGCTCGTCGAGTTCGAGCGGCAGAGCGGCCGGGAAGGCGGCGTCGAGCTGCGGCGATCGTGCCGCGCGCACCTCGAGCCCGGCCCGCCCACCGCTGACGAAGTCGAGCGTCGCCGCGGCCTTGGCCACGTGAAACGGTTCGGCATAGTGCGATTCGGCCGATGACAGGATGCCCGTCTGAACCGTCTTCCGCGCCAGGTACGCGGCGAGCTCGGGCCCCGCCATCGAGGCGAACCCTCCTTCAGCCACGGCCACGTACGAGAGCCCGGATTCGTCAGCCAGCCGCGCCGCCCGCACGAACCCGTCAAGCCCACCGAACGCGTCAGGCCCAGCGAACCCGTCAGGCCCAGCATGCTCGTCTGACTCAGCGGCAGGCGCACCCTCGAGCAGCGGCGCCGCGAGGCGCACACCGAGCAGGAACGGCCGCGGGCTACCGGTCATCGAGCATCCGGAGCCGCGTCATGAGCAGCAGAAGCGGCAGGAGCACCCGCAGCCCCCGCCGGCCAGGCCTCTGCCCCCACCCCCTCGAGCCACGCGCCGATCTCGGCCCCGCCGACCTGCCCCGCCACGCCCGCGAGGAACATGTCGCGCGGCGTCGCCCCGAGCCCCAGCGCAAGCTCATGTTCGTGCCCGAGGTCGGTACCGAACATGGCCGGGTCGTCGGTGTTGATGGTCACGCCCACACCGGCGGCGAGCAGCCGCGGCAGGGGGTGCGACGCCACGTCTGCCGTCACCTTGGTGCGCAGGTTCGAGGTGATACTCACGTCGAGCACGATGCCGCGCTCGACGAGCTCCTGCATGAGCGCCGGGTCATCGGCCGCGCGAATTCCGTGCCGCACCCGCGAAGCCCCGAGCAGGTCGATCGCGTCACGCACCGATTGCGGCCCGTCGTCTTCACCCGCGTGCGGAACCGACGCCAGCCCGGCATCCCGCACCACCTGGAACAGCTCGGTGTACGTGCTCGCCGGGGCCGCCCGCTCGCGCCCGCCGAGCCCGATGCCCACGATGCCGCGGTCGCGAAAGAGAATCGCGTCGTCGATGACCTGCCGGCTGAGTTCGACCGGCCGCCCGCGGTCGATGTCGGGCGTCAGCCGCACGCGCACACCGGTCTGCTCCCACGCCTCCTGAATACCGTCGGTGAACCCTTCGAACAGTTCGCGCCCCTCTATGCCGCGCAAGTAGTACTGCGACGGCGAGACGATGCCCTCGAGGTACACGGACCCGAACGACGCGGCCTCCTTCGCGTAGTCGACGACCACGCGCCGAAAGTCGTCGGCGTCGTCGAGTACGTCGGTCGTGACCGTCCACACGTCGATGAAGTGCTCGAAGTCGTCGAACTCGTAGAACGCCTCGAGCTCGGCGAGGGTCGACACCGGCAGCACCGCGTTGTTCTTCTTCGCCAGCGCCAGCAGCGTGGCCGGCCGAATGGCCCCCTCGAGGTGCACATGCAGTTCGATCTTCGGGTACCCGGATGCCCGGGCGGCTGTCTCGTCGGTCATCAGGTGTCTCCGTCGTCGTGTTGCTCTGGTTCGTCGTGCCGGGCGTCGCCGCCCGTAATGTGTTCGCGCAGGCTCTCACCGGCATACTCCGCCGGATACACTCCCATGTTCTGCAGTTCTGGCACCACCCGGTCGACGAATTCGTCGAGCCCCCCGGGCTGCCCGGGCACGCCGGGCACCACAGAGGGGTTCACCACGAACCCGTCGGAGGCGCGGCTCTGCACCCAGTGGTTGATCTGTTCGGCGACGGCCAGCGGGGTTCCGACGAAGTCGCGCCGCGCCAGCACGGTGCCGAACAGTTGCCGCACCGAGAGGTGCTCTCGTTCGCTGAGGTCGCGCCACCGGGCGATGAGGGTGCGGGCATCCCGCTCACCGTCGACACCGCCGCGCGTGTAGGCGTCGGCGACCTTCCAGTCGGGGTCGAAGCCGGGCAGCGGGCCGTCGACGTCGAAGTCGGTGAGGTCGCCGCCCCACACTTCTTCGAGGATGAACCGGGCCACGGCCGGGGTCATCTCGAGCTGCGCCCACTCGCGGGCACGCTCGTCGGCGTCGGCCTGGCTGTCGCCCAGCACGAACGCGGTGCTCGGCAGCACCTTCGGCGCCGGCCTGCCGTGGGTCGCCGCCCGCGCGGCGAGGTCGGTCAGAAACTCGCGCGACTCTGGCAGGCTGCGGCGGCCGGTGAAGATCACGTCGGCGTGGGCGGCGGCCAGGGCGCGGCCCTCGTCGGAGCCGCCGGCCTGAACGATCACCGGCTTCTCGTGGTCGCCCCAGAAGCCCCAGGTGCCTTCGAGGAAGGCTGCGGCGGCCCGGTAACGGTCGGCGTGCGCCACCATGCGCCCAGGGCGGAAGTTGGTCGAGGCCCCGACGCCGAACGTCGTGTGGCTGGTCACGACGTTCCAGCCGGCGCGGTGGCCCGAGAGCGCCTGCAGGGTCTCGAGCTGGCGGGCGACGGTATAGGGGTCGGAGAAGGTGGTGCCGATGGTGGCCACGAGACCCACCCGCGTGGTCTCGGCGGCGAGGGCGGCGAGCACGGTGAGGGAGTCGGGCTTGTCCATGATGGCGTGCTCCACCACGCGGCCTCGGTGCTCCTGCAGCCAGTTCGCCTCGGCGAGAAAGACGAAGTCGAACAGGCCGCGTTCGGCGCTCTGGGCGAAGTGCCGAAAGGCCACGAATTCGACCTGGCTGCCGAGCGGCGCCTTGCTCCACAGCGTGTAGTAGTGGTCGTTCGGGTAGAACGCGCCCAGGTGCACACGGTGCAGAGCAGGCGATGTCATAGTCACTCAGCGTAATCGAGTTGGGCGCGTGGCAGTATTGATGGTTCTGGCACGCGTGTGAAGGGTAGTAACAGATGACGGTGGCACTCTCGGTTCTCGACCTCGTGCTCACCTCGGAGGGCGACACTCCCGCAGAGACCCTCGCGAACAGCCTCGAGCTGGCCCGGGTGACCGACGCCCTGGGCTACCGGCGGTACTGGCTGGCGGAACACCACTTCTACGCGGACGGCGCCGGTGCAGCATCCTACATACTGGCTCCGCTCATTGCCGAGCGCACGAAGGCCATTCGGGTGGGTACCGCTGTGCTCGTCATCGACAACTACTCGCCCGTGCACGTGGCTGAGATCGCGGGAACCTGCGCGGCTCTCACCGGGCGGGGTTTCGACCTCGGCATCGGTCGTGGCGGCCCCTCGGCAGAGCAGGTCGCGAAGGGCCGAATCACCTCGGCGAAGCTTGCGAGCGGCGAACTGACGGCCGGCCCGACGAGTGAGTTCAGGGAGGTCGACGGGGTCACGATTCCGCCGTTCGTGACCGCCCCGTTCAATGCCGATCGCGCCGAGCTCAACGACCGGCTGCTCTCGCGCACGCCCGGTGACCCGGCCGACTTCGGTGGGCAGGTCGACGACGTTCTGGGGTTTCTCGACGGCAGCTACCAGCCGCTCGAGGGCGACACCCTCGATGTCGCACCGGCTCGCGGTGCCGACGTGGAGCTGTGGGTGCACGGCAGCACCCCCGGTATCAGCGCTGAGGTCGCGGGGCGACGAGGGCTCCGGTTCGGGGCGAACTACCACAACTTTCCTCAGCTCGTGCTCGAGACGGTGGCGGCCTACCGTGCGGCGTTCGTGCCCTCGGCTGAGCTGGCCGAACCGTACGTCGCGGTGTCGGCCGACGTGCTCGTGGCCGCGACCGACGAACTCGCCGAAGAACTCGGGGCCGGGTTTCGGCCGTGGATGTACAGCTCACGCCTCGAGTACGCGGCGCGGCCGTACCTGAGCCCCGCCAGTGCCGCGGCTTTCCCGTGGAACGACGAACGCGAGGCCATCGTGGCCGACCGCGTGGCGGCGCGCATCGTGGGGTCGCCGTCGACCGTCGTGGCACGCCTCCGAGCCCTCGCCCGGGCCACCGGGGCCGACGAATTGGTGATCACCACGAGCGCCTACGACCCTGCCGACAAGCAGGAGTCGTACCGGCTGCTCGCAGAAGCGTGGGCAGCGGAATAACCTCGCTTCCCCTGCCGTTACTTCACACATGACAACATTTGGAATCATCGGAGCAGGTAACATCGGCAGCCAAGTCGCTCGGGCAGCCATCGCGGCAGGCTATGACGTCGTGATCAGCAACTCTCGGGGCCCCGAGACCCTCGCTGATCTCGTCGCAGACCTCGGCCCGAAGGCCCGCGCGGCCACAGCGGTAGAGGCCGCCGAAGCCGCCGACATCGCCGTCGTGACCGTGCCGCTGAAGGCATACGACGCCGTTCCGGTCGAGCCTCTGGCCGGCAAGATCGTGATCGACACGAACAACTACTATTTCGAGCGCGACGGCCACATCGCCGCCCTCGACAACGGCCTCGACACCGTGAGCAGCATGCTGCAGCGGCACCTGGTGAACAGCAAGGTGGCCAAGGGCTTCAACCACATCAAATCCGACGACATCACCACCGACGGGGCTCCGGCGGGCAGCGAGAACCGCCGCGCGCTTGCCACCTCGAGCGACTTCGAGGAGGCCGCCGAGTTCGTGAACGGCTTCTACGACGCCATCGGGTTCGACACCGTGAACGTTGGGCCGCTCTCCGAGAGCTGGCGTGTCGAGCGCGACCAGCCGGCGTATGTGGTGCGCCAGAACAAGCAGGAGCTCATCGAGAACCTGACGAAGGCCACGCGCGCTACGGCGTAGTTTCTGCAGGTAGTTGTACAGTTGCCTTACTAGTTGGTACGGTGGAGGGATGATCGAGCATCCGGAACCCCCCGCCGACACGGCGGCTGCTTTCGATACCGCCGCGACGCTTACGCTTGCGTCGGAACTGCGGGTGGTTCTGGGGCAACTCATTCGGCAGGTGCGCGAGGTGGGCACGGTGGGTGACCTCACCCCATCGCAGAAGGCGGTGCTGCGGCGCCTCGAGGTCGGCGGGCCCTCGACGATGAGCACGCTGGCGCGCCTCGAGGGCGTGCGGCCCCAGTCGATGGGCGCGACGGTTGCTGTGCTCGATGCGGCCGGGCTCGTCTCAGGCTCGACCGACCCGCGCGACGGTCGAAAGACGGTCTTGTCGCTCACAGAGAGCGCTGTTCAGCAGTTCACCACAGGTCGGCTGGCGCGCGAAGACTGGCTGTTCCATGCGATGCAGACTGAACTGACAGCCACAGAACAGCAGCAGCTCGCATCGTCGATCGTGCTGCTGCGGCGGCTGCTGCGGGCCTCCTGACCCGCACCTCTCGCGCGCTTCCGCCACGCTTTTTTGACCACCGCGTCACCCAGAGAAACAGGTATCCCGTGCCGATCACCACGCTCGACCCCCGCACCGCGCTCATCGTCATCGACCTTCAAGAGGGCGTTGCCCGGCGCGAGCTCGCTCACCCCACGGCCGACGTCATTGCTTCGTGCGTGAAGCTCCTGGGTGCGTTCCGCAGCCACGAGCTGCCGGTGGTCATCGTCACGGTCGAGGGCGTGCCCTCCGGGCGAACCGACCTGAGCGCAGCCAGCGGCGCCGCCCCTTCCTTCCCTGCAGGATGGGCAGACCCCATCGCCGAACTCGACATTCAGCCCAGCGACATCCTCGTCGTCAAGCACGCCCGCAGCGCCTTCACCAACACCGGGCTCGACGAGAAGCTGCACGAACTCGGTGTGACGCAGCTCGTCATCGTCGGCATCGCCACCAGTAGCGGCGTCGAATCGACCGCCCGGCACGGCCACGAATACGGCTACAGCGTCACGCTGCCGGTCGACGCCATGACCGATGCGAGCCCGGATGCCCACCAGCACAGCATCGCCACCAGCTTTCCCCGCATCGCAGAGACCGGCAGCACTGCCGAAGTTCTGGCGTTGCTCGAAGCCGCGCGGGCGTGACCGAGCCCGGCACCGTTTCACTGGGGGGCGCCGGCGCTGCCGGCGGCCCGGGCAGTCGGGTTGGCCCCGGCGCTCCTGCTGGACTGGGCAGCTCGTCAGTTGGCAGCAAGCCGTTCGGGTGGCGCTTTCTCAGCCCGCTGCTGCTCGGTTCGAGCCTTAACCCGATCAACAGCTCGATGCTCGCGACCGGCCTGGTGGGCATCGGTGTCGACTTCCACACCGGCCCCGGCCAGACAGCCACCCTCATCTCGGTGCTCTACCTCTGCAGCGCGGTCATGCAACCCACGATGGGCAAGCTCTCGACGCTCTTCGGGCCGCGGCGCGTGTTTCTGGCGGGCATCCTCATTCTGCTGGCCGCCGGCGTCGTCGGCACGGCCGCGCCGAGCTTCGGTTTTCTGGTCGTGTCGCGTGCCCTCATCGGCATCGGCACCTCGGCCGCCTACCCCACCGCCATGTCGCTCGTGCGCAGTCGGGCCGAATCGATGGGCATGGGGGTGCCGAGCCGCGTCTTGGGCAACTTCTCAATAGCCAGCCAGGTGACCACCGTGGTGGGGCTGCCGCTTGGCGGTGTGCTCACCGGGGCGTTCGGCTGGCGAGCGCTGTTCTTCGTGAACATTCCGCTCGCCCTTGTCACACTGGTCGCCACGTATGTCGGGGTGGCGAAAGACACGCCGTCGGCGGCGCGGCCGCGAATGCGCTTGTTCACGGCGGTCGATGGGGTGGGTATCCTGCTGTTCGCCGGCACCATCACGAGCCTGCTGCTGTTTCTGTCGAACCTGGCCGCGCCGCCCTGGTGGCTGCTGCCGGTGGGCGCGGCGCTCGGCGCGCTGCTCGTGCTGTGGGAGCGCCGCAGCCCGAGCCCGCTCATCGACGTTCGCATGCTCGGCGCCAACCGGCCCCTGCAACGCACCTACCTGCGGCAGATGCTCGTGGGGCTCGGCATCTACTCGTCGCTGTACGGCACCAGCCAATGGATGGAGCAGAGCGCGCACCTGACACCCACCGCCGTGGGGCTCATCCTGCTCCCGCTCTCGGGGCTCAGTATCGTCATCGCACGGGTGGTCTCGGGCCGCGGCTGGGTGCGGGTCCCCCTGCTCGTCACCGCGGCGGCCCTGCTGCTCACCGGCGGCGTGATGCTGCTCATCACCAGCCAGTCGACGGTGCCCGTGCTCATCGGCATGACGCTGCTGCTCGGCTGCGCCAACGGCTTCAGCGGTTTCGCCAACCAGGCCGCCCTGTATGTGCAGACGACGGCCGCCGACATCGCCGTGGCGTCGGGCCTGTACCGAACGTTCTCATACATCGGCGCCATCTTCTCGTCGAGCCTGATCGGAATCGTGTTCGGCGCCTCCGCCACCGACGCGGGGTTTCACGCCCTCGCCTGGGTACTCGGGGCCATCGGGCTCGCCAGCCTGCTGCTGACCGTGCTCGATCGCCGTATTCCCGTGAATGCCAACCGCTGACCCGGCGACCCTCTGAACACGCAAACACGCGAACCCGCGATCCCGCTGATTTACGTTGCTCTCCCGGCGGTTCGGCAAGCCCTGCCGCCGCAGAACGTGCGCGGATAGTCTTCCGAACATGAGAAGCGTCGAGGGTGCAGTCGTGTTGGTCGTGGGCGCGTCGGGAGGGCTCGGGGCACGAGTCGCCGAACGGCTCGAAGCCGCGGGCGCAACCGTCATTCGAGCGGCCCGCAACCCCGCCACCCTCTCGGGGCCCGACGCCTACCTCGCCGACCTGGCCGTACCCGGCGGGGCGGCGTCGCTGCTGCTCGCAGCGGCCGCCGCGCATCCCGAACACCTCGACGGGCTCGTCATCGCGGCCGGCGCCGTGGCCTTCGGGCCGATCGATGAACTGGCCGACGACACCATCGACGCACTCTTCGCTGTGAACACCACCGCGCCCATCCGGCTCATCCGCGGGGCGATACCGCGCCTGGCAGAGTCGGCGGCGGCGGGCCGATCCCCTTTCATCGTGACGCTCAGCGGCGTGGTCGCCGAATCGCCCACCAGCGGCATGGCGGCCTACTCGGCGTCGAAAGCCGGCCTGTGGGCGTTCGTGCAGGCGGCGTCGCGCGAGCTGCGGCGGTCGGGCATCCGGCTGCTGGATGCCCGACCGGGGCACACCGAGACAACCCTCTCGGCGCATCCGCTTGCCGGTGCCGCACCCGCCTTCGCCCCGGGGCTCGACCCCGATGCCGTCGCCGACCGCATCGTGGCCGCCATTCTGGCCGACGAGAAAGACCTGCCGAGCACCGCGTTCTGAGCTTCGCCTACACCGACGTGCCGGGGTTCAGAATGCCGCGCGGGTCGAACAGCGCCCTGATGCCGCGCATCAGCCGGTGCGCCTCTGGGCCCACCTCGCGCTCGACCCACGCCGCCTTGAGACGGCCGATTCCGTGCTCGGCGGTGAGGGTTCCGCCGAGCCGCAGGGCCAGCGCGAAGATCTCGTCGGCCGCGGCCTGCACGTGAGCGGGAATCTCGGTGGCCGCGAACCCCGGCGGAATGACGATGATCGGGTGTAGGTTGCCGTCGCCGGCGTGCGCGAACTGGTAGATCTCGATGCCCGTGCGCTCCGAGATCTCGGTGACCGCCTCGAACGCCTCGGCCAGCCGCGAGCGCGGCACCGCGATGTCTTCGATCAGCACGCGCCCACGCGCCTCGATCGCCGGCAGGGCGTCGCGCCGAGCTGCGGCGAGCGCCAGAGCGAGTGCTGCATCGGCGCTGACTTCGACCGAGAGCGCGCTCTGCCGAAGCGACTCGGCCACCACCTCGATCTCGGCAATTGCTCCGAAACCGTCGGTCTGCACCAGTAGAAAAGCGGCTCCGCGGGTGGCGTGGTCGGTGCCGCGCAGGTCGTCGATCGCCGCAAGCGTGCGCCCGTCGACCAGTTCGACGACGGCCGGGCGCACCCCGAGAGTGGCGAGGAGAACGGATGCCCTGGCCGCCGCATCAACCGACGAGAAGTATGCCGCCGCTGTGGCCTGCCCCTTCGGGCGCGGAAGCAGTCGCACGGTCGCCCCCACCACCACGCCGAGCGTTCCCTCCGATCCCACGAACAGCGCAGTGAGGTCGTACCCCGTGACGCCCTTCACCGTGTCGCGGCCGGTGTGCACGACGGTTCCGTCGGCGAGCACCACGTCGAGCGCCAGCACCGCATCGCGGGTGACGCCGTACTTCGCGCCGCGCAGGCCGCCCGCGTTGGTGGCGATGTTGCCGCCGATCGTGCTGATCGCCACGCTGCCCGGGTCGGGGGCGTAGAAGAGGCCGTGACCGGCGGCCGCGCGGTCGAGGTCTGCTGTGATGACGCCGGGCTCGACGCGGGCGAGGCCGTCGACCGGGCTGATCTCGACGATGCGGTTCATCGAGGCGAGGTCGAGCACGATCGCGGTGCTGCCGGCGGTCGCGCCACCGGCGAGGCCGGAGCCGGCGCCGCGGGTGACGACGGGCACGCGGTGGCGGTGAGCCACGGTGAGGGTGTGCACGACGTCGGCAACGGTGTGAGCGTAGACGACGACAGAGGGCAGGCCCGCCTGTCGGGTGCCCGAGCGGTCGGCGCCGGCCGCTGCGGTGTGTTCGTCGGTGGTCGACCAGGTTGCGACGCCGGCGGTCAGCTCGGCGAGCCAGGCAGCGGGTTCGGTGGGAGTGACCCCGCTGACGATGCCCGCCGGTGCTGCAGCGCCGCTCACTCGCCTGTCGCGACCGGGCGGCCGGGAGTGTTCGACCACGCAGACCACGATCCGGGGTAGAGGGCGGGCGAGAAACCCGCGAGGGTGAGGGCGACGGCATCGGCCGCGGCGGTGACGCCCGAGCCGCAGTAGACGCCCACGGGGGCGTCCGGTCGCACCCCGATCGACTCGAAGTGGGCCCGCAACTGATCCGCCGGCAAGAACCGCCCCGACGCGTCGACATTGGCGGTGGCCGGAGCATTGAGGGCACCCGGAATGTGGCCCGCCCGCGGGTCGATGGGCTCGACCTCGCCCCGAAAACGTTCGGGGGCACGGGCATCCAGCAGCACACCCGTTTCAGAGAACGCCGCGGCCTGGTCGATGTCGAGCGTCGGCAGCGAGCCGTACTCCAGGGTCACGCTGCCCGGCGAGACGGCCACTTCGCCCTGTTCGAGCGCGAAACCGGTGCCGGTCCAGGCCCGCAGCGAGCCGTCGAGCAGGCGCACGTCGGCCAGCCCCGCGTTGCGGAGCAGCCACCACGCCCTGGCCGATGAAAAGTTCTTGAGATCGTCGTAGACCACGACGGTGTCGCCGGGGTCGATGCCCCACGAGCGGGCGGCGGCCTGAAGATCGGCGATGGCGGGCACCGGATGCCGGCCCTCCGCCTTCTCGCCGTGACCGGCCAGCTCGGAGTCGAGATCGACATAGACCGCCGTGGGGATGTGACCCTCGAGATAGAGCGGCTTGCCGGCCGGGCCACCCAGCTTCCAGCGTACGTCGAGCACGGTGAGGGGCGAACCCGAATCGATGAGCGTCTTCAGATCGTCGGCAGTGATCAGTACAGACACGGCAGCAGCTTTCTCGTGTGAAGAAGGTGTTTCTGGGGTGACCCGATGCTCTCACAGGGTGCGGCGGCGAAGCGGGATGCCCGGCCACACAGCTCAACACGTGGTCACACAGCTGCACATATCGACACGGTGCGTCATTTTCGGCCCGTGCGCCGCAGCGAGGGCCCACACTCGGCACTACGCGCCCACTCAGGGGAGGAGAACGGTGACGAACGCAGACGAAAATAGCCCACCGAACGAACAACCCGAGACACGCGGTTTCGCGGTCTACGTCGGTATCGACGAGTTCAGAGCCCTCGCCGACGGCACCACGCTGGTCGAGATGGCGGCCGAGCTGAAAGCACTCGTGCACCGCATCGCGCCGAGCGCCGAGACCTTCGCGTCGATCGCCGTGGCGCCGAGCGATGCCGGCGGGCGCGACCTCGACGTGGTCAAGAGCGCGACGCGGCACGTCGACGAGTCGCCGGTCGCCGGCGGCGCGGGCGGCGGCGCGGGCGGCGTCGGCCGCGGGGCGCCGGGCCTCGGCAGCAGCCGCAGCGCAGGCGAGCAGTCGACCACCGTCATCGACCTGTCACGGCGACGCATCGTCATCGGCACCCAGGTGACCACCCTCACGGCCTCGGAATTCGATCTGCTGCGCACGCTCGTCGAGAACGAAGGGCAGCCCGTGGGCCGTCGCGCGCTCGTACACGAGCTCTCCTCCAGCGACACCGACGACAGCCCCAACTTTCGAACCATCGACGTTCACGTTCGGCGACTGCGGGTCAAACTCGGAACCGAGGCCGACCTGGTGCGCACGGTGCACGGCGTCGGCTACGTCTTCAACCGCGGCTCGAACGTGCTCGTGCGGCACCCGAACGGCGTGAGCCGCTGAGGCGCGCGCTGCTCACCGTCTCTGAGGCGGGCGCCACTCAGTGCCCCTGAGGTGGGCGCCACGGAGTGCTCCTGAGGCAGGCGCCACTGAGTGCCGCTGAGGCGTGCGCTGCTCAGTGTGTGTGGCCGGCGGCCTGCTCCTCAGTGAATTTGAACGCCAGACGGCCGTGCGCGAACCCGCCGCCAGCCCTGATTGCGGTGGCGACCCATGCGGCCTCGGCGAGTTCCTTCTCCGTGGCGCCTGCTGCGGCGGCATTCTTCGAGTGAGCTTCGATGCAGTAGACGCACTGCGTGGTGATGCCCACCGCGACGGCAATGAGCTCGCGCACCTTCAGCGACAGCTCGGGGCCCTCGGGCGCGAACACGGCGGCGTTGAAGTCGTTGAACGTCTTCAACATGTCGGGCGTCTCCTGCTTGTACACGCGGGTGAACTGCTTGTCGTTCGGGTCGAGGTAGTGAGACATCGGGTCACTGCTTTCTGGGTCGGTCGTTCTGGTGGGTCGTTGTACGCGCATCGGTGCGCGAATGGGTGCGCAAACCGTCGCCGCACTCCACAGTCAACCCCGGTCGGGCCCCGGCATTCCTGTTGTGACCATCTGTGTCGCCAGCATGTCTGCAGGCACCTCTCGCCGGGCTGCTCCCCCGCTGCCGCCAGTCGTTGTTCGCAACACCGGAATAGCCACCCCTAACCCGTCGTTGCCGACACCATGACCTCTCGCGCTCAGACCACGCCCGAAACCGTCCGCATCACGGTACTCGGCGGTCCAACCGTTCTGATCGAGTACGGCGGGCTCCGCTTTCTGACCGACCCCACCTTCGACCCACCCCAGTCGTATCCGGGTGACTTCACCAAAACGACGGCGTCAACGCGGGCTCCGGATGCTCTCGGGCACATCGACGCAGTGCTGCTGTCACACGATGAACACATCGACAACCTCGACCTGGCCGGCCTCGCGTTCCTGCCCCGGGTGCCGGTCACCCTCACCACTCCCTCCGCGGCGGAACGACTCGGCACCCCCTCATCCCCTCTCGGCGCGGACACCCCGACCTCCTCATCGGTGACGGCACAGGGATTGAGCCCGTGGCAGTCAGTCGAACTCCCGCGCCCCGCCGGCGGCACCGTCACGGTCACGGCCGCGCCCGCCCTGCACGGCCCTCCCGGAGCCGACCTGGTCGTCGGCGAGGTCACCGGCTTCCTCCTCGCCGGCGACGCCCTGCCCACCGTCTACATCAGCGGCGACAACGCCTCCCTCGACCTCGTGCGCGAGATCGCCCATCGCGCAGGGCCCATCGACACCGCCGTGCTCTTCGCCGGGGCCGTGCGCCGCCCGGTGCTCGACGGCGCCCTTCTCACCCTCGACGCCGCCGATGCGGCAGAGGCGGCACAGATCCTGGATGCCCGCCGCATCGTTCTGGCGCACGTCGACGGCTGGGCGCACTTCACCGAAGGCACCGCAGCCACCATCGCCGCCTTCACCGCTGCCGGCCTCACCGACCGCCTGCAGCTCTAACCGCGGAATCCACTCGGCGAAGTTTGTGGGTGGCGGCCGCTCGCACCCGCAAACTTCGCCGACTCGATCCTGAAGTGAGGAGGTGGAGAGGTGGGGACGTGGCGGGCGCGACCGGGGATGGCGTCGAGGAGCGCACGAGTGTAGGGGCTCTGCGGTGAGGTGAACACGTCAGCCGTCGCACCCTGCTCGACTACGGCGCCGCGATTGAGCACGGCGACCCGGTGGGCGATCTGCGCCACCACGGCGAGGTCGTGCGAAATGAAGAGGTAGCTCACGCCGAGCTCGTTCTGCAGCGAGGCGAGCAGGGTCAGAATCTGCTCCTGCACCGAGACGTCGAGCGCCGAGACGGGCTCGTCGAGAAACACGAGGTCGGGTTTCACCGAGAGCGCCCGAGCAATGGCGACGCGCTGCCTCTGCCCGCCCGAGAGTTCGAAGGGTCGCCGATCGGCGAACGCCGCCGGCAGTGCAACCTGGTCGAGCAGCTCCCGCAGCCGGGCCCGCCGCGAGACCCGGTCGCCGATGCCGAACGAGACCAGCGGCTCGATGATCGACTGGCCCACCGTGAATTTCGGATCGAGCGACGAGTACGGGTTCTGATGCACCAGCTGAAAGCGCTGCCGCAGGGGCCGCAGCTCGCTCCAGCGAGTGTCGGTGATGTCGGTGCCGTCGAACAGCACTCGGCCCGCAGTGGGCTTCTCGAGGCCGAGCGCCACCCGCAGCGTGGTGGTCTTGCCCGAACCCGACTCCCCCACCAGAGCGAGGGTCTGGCCCGTCGGCACGTCGAGCGTCACAGAGTCGATCGCCCGAAACGTGCGCTCCCCGTCGGGCGAGCGAGGCAGCCGGTAGTCCTTCGAGACGCTCACGATCGACAGGATCGGCGCCGGCGAGGCAGCAGCCTCCAACGGCACGGCAGCCCCCCGCCGCGCAGCAGACCCGACCGGCGCAGCACTCCCCGCCGCGTGCCGAACCTTCACCCGCCCATCCGGCGCCAACCCCGGCGCCGCAGCGATCAGCCGCCGCGTGTACTCCTCCGCCGGCGACACCAGAATGTCGGCGGGCCGCCCCTGCTCCACCACCCGCCCGCCCTGCATGACGAGCACCCGGTCGGCCCGGTCGGCCGCCACCCCGAGGTCGTGCGTGATGATCAGCAGAGAGATTCCCCGGGAGGCCACCAGCGACGCGAGGTGGTCGAGAATGCGCTTCTGCACGGTCACATCGAGGGCGGTGGTGGGCTCGTCGGCCACGATGAGCTGCGGACGCCCCGCGAGCGCACTGGCGATCAGCACCCGCTGGCGCATCCCGCCTGACAGCTCGTGCGGATACTGCCTGGCCCGCAGCACCACGTTGTCGAGCCCCGCCGCCTCGAGCGCTTCGAGCACCTCGGCGTTCACCGACCGTTTGGGCACGCCGCCGCGCCGCCGCACCGCCTCGGCGACCTGCGGCCCGACCCGCAGCGTGGGGTTCAGCGCCACCATCGGGTCTTGCGGCACCAGCCCGATCACGCGGCCCCGGATGCCCCGCAGCACCCTTTGCGACGCACGAGTGGTGTCGACGCCACCCACGCGGATCGTGCCGCCCGTCACCCGCCCGCCCGCCGCAAGCAGCCCGAGCAGGGCGTTCGCTGTGGTGCTCTTGCCCGAACCCGACTCCCCCACGATCGCCACCGTCTCACCGGGGGCGATGCGAAGCGACAGGTCGGTGACGGCGGCAGAGCTCCGCCCCTCGCGGCTGTACGTCACCGAGAGAGAGGTGATCTCAACAAGGGGGGTGGTCATCGTTGCAGCTCCTCGAGCGATTTCGAAATGTGGTTGAGGCTGAACACGACGAGGCCCACGAACAGGCCGGGCAGGAGGCTCAACCACGGTGAGGTGATGAGAAAGTTGCGACCGTTCGAGATGAGCGTGCCCCACTCCGCTGCTGGTGGCGCGGCACCGAAACCGAGAAAGCTGAGCGCGGAGATGGCGAGAATGGCGACCCCGAAGTCGAGCACCGCGAGCACGAAGACCGGGCCCCAGGAGTTCGGCAGGATGTGCCGCAACAGTACGCGCGCCCACGACGCTCCGCCGGTGCGCGCGGCCTCGATGTAGGGCAGGTTCTTCACCTTCAGCACTTCGGCCCGGGTGATGCGGGCAAAGCCCGGAATGATGCCCACGGCGACGGCGATCGAGATGGGAACGGTGCCGAACCCGAGGGCCGTCACGATCACGAGCGCGAGCAGCAGACGCGGAATCGCCAGCATCACGTCGACCAGCCGCATCAGAACCAGGTCGACCCAGCCGCCCAGAAACCCGGTGACGACGCCGAGCGCGAGGCCCACCACGACCGCGATGGCCACGGCGGCCAGCGTCGCCTGAATGGTGAGCGTCGAGCCATAGAGCACCCGGGTGAACAGGTCGCGGCCGATCTCGTCGGTGCCGAACAGGTGGGTGAGGCTCGGCGCCTTCAGCTTGTCGGCCGGAGCCGTGGCGTACGGGTCGAAGTGCGTGAAGAGCGCGGGGAAGGCCGCCGACACGATGACGAACAGCACGAGCAGAATCGCGACGACCAGCCCCGGGCGGCGGAGCACACGGCGGGCGCCGTACCGCAGCCGCTCACGGCGTGCGTTCTGAAGGGGCGGGCGCCGGTCATCCTGCTCGCGGTTCTCGCCCGATTCGCCCGGGTCGCCCGGTCGGCCCCGGTGCGCGGGCGCGAATGTCTCGAGCTCGGCCTGCTCGAGGCTGGAGCTCAGTGCGGTGTCGATCGCCATGGTCTTCTCCTGAATGTCGTGCGGTCAGATCACGCTGTGACCGCGCACGATGCGCGGGTCGAGCAATGGATAGATGAGGTCGATGATGAGGTTGATACTCACGAACAGGGCCGCCGCGATGACGACGATCGCCTGCACCACCGGCACGTCTTGCTGCAGCACCGACTCCTGGGCGAGTTTGCCGATGCCGTTGCGGGTGAAGATCGTCTCGGCCACCACCGCCTCGGCGAGCGCCGACCCGAGCAGCAGCCCGAGCAGGGTGATGGCCGGCAGTGCCGCGTTTCGGAAGGCGTGCCGCCACTGGATGCCCGAACGAGAGAGCCCCTTCGCCCGCGCCGTCACCACGTACGGTTCGTCGAGCGCATCTTCGAGGCTGCGCGTCAGCACCTGCGCCAGCAGGGCTGCCGTGGGAATCGCCATCATCACCGCCGGAAGCACCACCGAGGCCGCACCACTGTCGCCGCTCGCAGGAAACCACTTCAGCTGAAACGCAAAGACCTGAATCAGCAGCAGCCCCACGAAGAACGGCGGCAGTGACACCCCGATGGCGGGCAGCCGGGAGAGCACGGTGCGCAGCCACCCCACCTTCGCGAACACCGCGAGCGAGGCCGTGCCCACGCCGAGCACGATGGTCAGCAGAACGGCCGAGGCCCCCAGCACCAGCGTCGACGGCAGCCGTTGGGCCAACAGCTGCGCCACCGGAACGTTCTTCGTGATCGACTCACCGAAGTTGCCCCGCACGAACTCGAACAGTTGGTTGACGTACTGCAGGTACACCGGCTGGTCGAGGCCGTACTGGTGTTTCAGCGCGGCCAGCTGGTCGGGCGAGATCTGAGTGACATCGATGTTGCCCGCCGCCAGCAGCAGCTGCACCGGGTCGCTGGGCAGCAGGTAGAGCACAACGAAGGTGACCGTGTACGCCGCCCACAGTACGAGCACCGCCTGCAGAACCCGGCCTGAGATGTATCGAGCGAACACGGTCACCCTTCCTTACTGCTCGAGCCAGATGTCGTTCGCGCGGAGGAAGGCCTCCGACGTGAACGCGAATCCGTGCACTGTGTTCGAGACCCCGGCGATCTGAACCCGCTCGAAGATCGGGAACGCAGAACCCGTCGAGATGAGCTTCGACTGGAGGGCGGCGTACGCCGTACCCCTGGCCGTGTCATCCGGTGTCTCGAGACCCGTGGCGAACAGCGCGCTGATACTCGCCCCCGTTGCAGCGTCTTGGCTGTTCACGGCCGACGCCTGCTTCGAACTCGACTGGTCGAGCGACGAACCGAGCACACTCGGGTCGGCGCGGGTCAGGTAGGTGCCCGTCAGGTCGTAGTCGCCCGCGGCGAGCTTCTGCGTGTTCTGCGCCGCCGTCACCACGTCGAGTGAGAGGTTGATGCCCACCTGCTTCAGCTGGTCTTGCAGCAACTGTTCACCCGCGCCACTCACCGTGAGCGGGTAGTGCAGGGTCAGCTCCTGGCCGGCCTTGTAGCGGAAGCCGTCGGCGCCCACGGCCCAGCCGGCGGTGTCGAGCAGCTTCTTCGCGCCGTCGGGATCGTAGGCCAGCAGCTTCGACTCGTCGGTGGCGAACGGCGTCGTCGAGTCGACCACGCTCGTCACGACCGGGTAGTCGGCCCAGAAGATCGTCGACGCGTAGGTTGTTCGATCGATCGACTTCTGCAGCGCATTCCGCACGTCCGCGTCGGCGAGCGGCCCACCCTTCGTCACATTCGGCACGAGGATGCTCGAGATACCGGGCAGCGCACGAGACTCGATCACGTCGCCGGCGGCCGTGATCACCTGCTGGTCGGCGTCGCTGATGGGCTGGCGTGGCCACGCCACGTCGATCGTTCCCGCGGTGAGCTCACCGTTTCGAACGCTGTCTTCTTTGATGTACGTGACGTCGATCGCGTCGAGGTAGGCGGCGCCCTGGTTCGTCACCAGGCCCGACGGCCAGGCGTAGTCGGCCCGCTTCGTCAGGTGCGCCGACTTCGCGGCGGTGTAGTTGTCGAGCGTGAACGCGCCCGACCCGACGACGGCCCCGGCGCAGCGCGCCTCGGGGGTCTGCTGGTAGGTCGCCGGCGCCTCGATGGCAAGGGTGGTCGTCGAGGTCGCCTGCAGGAACGCCGCGTTCGGCTTCGTGAAGTCGACCTGCACGTGGGTGGGGTCGACGACCGTCGTCGAGCCGTAGCCCGCGAGGTACGTGAGCCCCAGAATCGACTTCGGGCCGAGCGCGAAAGTGCCATCGAGGGCTGTCTTCACCGCGGTGGCGTCGAACTTCTCGCCGTTGCTGAACGTCACGCCGTCGCGCAGGGTGAAGGTGTACTGGGTCGAATCGGCATTGATGCTCCACGCCGTCGCCAGCCACGGCACGATCTTTCCGCTGTCGGGATCTTGGTCGGTCAGCGAGTCGGCGATCTGGCGGTCGATCGAGCGCGACTCGATCCAGTACACCTGGTTCGGATCGATGCAGCCCTGCTGGTCATCCCAGAACGCCACCTTCAGGGTGCCGCCCGAAACGGGGGTCGCGGAGTCGGTACTCGCGCCCGGGGTTCCGGATGCCGCACCGGCGCAGCCCGTCACGACCAGCGCCAGGGCGACGCCGGCCCCTGCAAGAGCGGCGGCTCGGTGCCGAAAGTGTCTGTGGTTCGTCATTGCGGTGTTCCTCTGGTGAAGTCGGGTGAATGTAGGCGTGTGAGTGGGCAGTCGTGTGGGTGTGCCGTCGGCGGGTGTGCATTCGTGTGAGGGGTGGGGCCGATCAGCGATCAGCGGCGTACGTCGCCAGCACCCGGCGCCCCGCGATGAGCAGCGCCGCATCGTCTTGCGGCGGGTGCACGCGCGACGACAGCACATCACGCAGGTGGCGTTCGAGCGGATTGTGCCGGGTGAGCCCCGGGTTGCCGATGGCGGCGACTGCGGCCTCGACCGCGGTGATCGCCGAGCGGGTCGCGAGGAGCTTCGCCACAAGGGCCCGTGCACTGGCCTGCTGATCGCCCTCATCGATGCGCCGGGCGAGCCCGAACAGCACCTCCTCGGCCTGAACCAGTTGCGTCTCGATCTCGCCCGCGACACTCTGGATGCGTTCGGTGGTTGCGATCGGCCGGCCGAGAGAGGTGGGGATGCGCTCGGACGCGAACTTCGTGAAGAACTCCTGCGCGGCACGGGCCACACCGACGTAGAGCGCGCTCACCGCGAGACCGCTCGCGCCTCCCGCCCCCGCCCCCGCCTCAGGCGACAGTTTCGACTTCGGCGTGCCCCGAAAATTCTCGAACGGAATGTGCACATCGGTGTAGATCACGTCATGCGTGCTGGTCGCCCGCTGGCCGAGGTGATCCCAGGTTCGAACGATCTCGACACCCCGCGCGGTACCGGGCACGATGGCGTGCGCGAGCAGCGGGTCGTCGTCTTCGGTCGCGACCCAGACCAGGTGGTACGCCAGACCCTCGGAGCCCGTCGCGAACCCCTTGTGTCCATTGATCACCCAGCCCGATTCGGTGCGGCGAATCTTGGTGGCCGGAATGCCGCCGCGCGCCGGCGCACCCCACTCGGGTTCGGCCCGGATGGCGTTCAGCAGCACAGCGTTGGTCGCCGAATCAGCGACCACTTTCTCGTAGAGCTCCTCGGGCCACCACGGCGCCGCCGCTTGGTGCACGTGCTGAAAGATGGTCATCGCGGCGATCAGCGCCACCGACGGATCGCCCTTGCCGAGCGCCTCGAACAGGCGAACCAGGTCGGTGCTCGACGGCGGGTCTCCGCCATACCGCGCGGCCACGCCGACGGTCAGCAGCCCCGCTTCGTGCAGAACCCGAATGCCGTCCCAGGGGAACTCGGCCGAACGGTCGTACTTTTCGGCGGTCAGCGCGAGCCGCGCCGTCACCGCGGCGAGTGCCGCATCAGAGAGGTCGGCGACAGGCAGGCGGAAGGCGGGCGGGTGAAAGGTGGGCGGGCTGTCGCCAGGCCCTACCTCGCCGGGCCTGGCCTCGCCGGGCCTGGCCTCGCCGGGCCTGGCCTCGCCGGGCCTGGCCTCGCCGGGCCTGGCCTCGCCGGGCCTGACCTCGCCAGCCCGGCCGACAGCATCCACTCGCTGCACGATGGTGTCGGTCATGCCGAGACCCGGCCGATGCTGTTCTCGGCGTAGGCGCCGAGGTGCTCGGCCTGCAGCAAGCCCTTCTGACCGGTGCGTTCGCGGTGCGCGAGCTCTTCACGCACCAGCGGAATGACGTACCCGCCGTAGTCGACGGCGTCGTTGAAGTTGTCGTAGCCCCTGATCGAGATGAGGTCGGCGCCGAGGTCGACGTAGTCGAGAATCGCGGCCGCCACCGTCTCGGGTGTTCCGACCAGGGCAGTGGATGCCCCCGCCGCCCCCGTGGCGGTTGCCGTCGGGGTCCACAGGGCACGGTCGTGCAGGTCGCCGCCAGCCGCGATGTCGAGCAGGCGCTGCGAGCCCACGTTCGCCGGGGCCTGGCCGTTGTTCTTGCGCTGGCGCCAGAGCGTCGCGGCCCCTGAGCGCTCCTGCAGGGTCGACAGAACGTGGTGCGCCTTCTCCCACGCCAGCTCCTCGGTGGGGGCGATGATGGGCCGAAACGTCACCCACGTGCGAGGCGTGTCACTGCGGCCGGCGAGACGGGACTGGGCAGCGACGCGGTCGATCTGCTCCTGCGTCTCTTTCAGCGGCTCGCCCCAGAGACCGAAGATGTCGCCGAGCGCGCCGCCCACCCGGTACGCGTCGTCTGACGAGCCGCCCACCGAGATGGGAATCGTGCCATTCGTCGGCCGCACCACCGAGACGAAGTCTTCGAACGAGTAGTAGGTGCCCGTGTGGCTGAACGGTTCGGTGTTCGCCCACACCTTTCGGAGAATCTGGATGTACTCCTCCTGCCGCGCGTACCGTTCGACCTTGTTCAGGCGGTCGCCCTCCCTGGCCTGCTCGGCGTCGCTGCCGCCCGCAATGAAGTGCACCACCGCTCGGCCGCCCGACAGCTGATCGAGTGTGGCGAGGGCCTTCGCGGCCACCGTCGGGTAGATCGTGTTCGGCCGCAGCGCCACGATGGGCTTCAACTTCTCGGTGTGCTGCGTGACGGCCGCGGCGATGATGAACGGGTCGTGCCCCGGCGAGCCGTAGGGCACCAGTGTGTAGTCGAAACCGCCGTCTTCGAGAACGCGGGCGTAGCGCTTCAGATACGACGGGTCGAGCGTCGGGTCGGCGAGCCCGTTCAGTTCGTTCGAACGGTTGACGTTGATGGCACTGATGAATTCGACGGTCATGGTGAGACTCCTTGACGAGGTGAATGAGCGAATCAGGAGGGGTGGGAGGTGTGGGAGGTGCGCGAATCAGAGCAGGCGGGCGCCACGGAATGAACCGTCGACGGCAGAGCCCGAACAGACGGTCGGGCGACGAACGCTCAGTGAGCGGAACGAACAGCCGGCGGGAAGACCGCGCTCAGACGAGAGAGGTTACGGGCAGCGTGCGCTGCGCTGGAGAAAGAGAACTCAGCGGGTGCGACAGAGACATCGGGCGTTGACCGCCCGTGCATCGGCTACCGCAGGCATTCGACCGAACCCAGCCGCCGTCGACAACGCGGCAGTGCGGTTGTCGATACGAGCGGTCATGGTCGATGTCTCTCTGTGAGGGGCCAGTGGGCTGTGCGGTGATGTCGAATCTAGCGGGCTGCCGGGGCCCGTGGGGCCGCGTGACAGGTTGTGTCGATGTGTGTCTGGTTGTGTTGGCGCAACTGTTGACCGGGCCGAAATCTGCGTGAAACCCGGGCGTCGTACGGTGGAACCACCAGCGAGTGAACCAATCAGTTCACTTTCGAACCGTGTGCCGTTCACCGAAGGAGCCCCTCGTGCCACAACCCCTCATGCTCGGCATGTTCCAGAGCCTCGGGCTCGGCGGCCAGTGGCGCTTGCCCGGCAACACCTCGGTCGACTTTCTGAACCTCGACCACTGGGTCACGATGGCCAAACGCCTCGACGAGGCAGGGATCGACTTTCTCTTCTTCGCCGACGACTACGCGTACCCCATCCTGAACGGCGCGGTGATCGACACCGCCATTGAGAAAGCCATCCAGTTTCCGCGCGCAGACCCGCTGGTCATCCTCTCGGCCCTCGCCCTCGCCACCACGAACCTGGGGCTCGTCGCCACGTCGTCGACCACCATCGAGCGCCCGCAGTCACTCGCCCGCCGATTCGCCACGCTCGACCACCTCACCCAGGGCCGCTTCGGTTGGAATGTCGTGACCGGCGCCGGCCAGAACTCGTCGGCCAAGCTCTTCGGCGACACGATGCTGCCGCACGCCGAGCGCTACGCGATCGCCGAAGACCACCTGAACCTGTCGCTGAAGCTGTGGGAGGGCTCGTGGCAAGACGACGCCCTGCAGGTCGACCGCGTGAACGGCGTGTACGCCGACGCGTCGAAAGTGCACGAGATCGAGCACAACGGCCCCTACTTCTCGGCCCACGGCATGCTCACCGTGCCGCCCTCTCCGCAGCGAACACCACTGCTTTTTCAGGCCGGCACCTCGTCGACGGGGCGCGAGCTCGCCGCCACGTATGCCGAGGCCGTGTTTCTTGCCAGCGAGCCCAAGCTCGTGAAAGCCCAGATTGCAGATGTCCGGGCTCGCGCAGCCGCCCACGGCCGCGGCCCTGACGCCATCAAGTTCTTGGTCGCCGGTTCGTTCATCGTGGCCGAGACCGAAGCCGAGGCGCACGCGCTCCGCGACACCATGGTCGGTTTCGGCACCCTCGAAACCGCCGCGGCCGCCTACGCCTTCTTCACCGGGCTCGACCTGCTCTCAATGGATCTCGACAAGCCGCTCGCCACCGTCAAGACCGAGCAGGGTCGCACGAACGTCGAACGGTTCTCTGGCGAGAACGGCGCACCCGCGCCGACTGTTCGCGAGATTCTCGAAGAGTTCCGCAGCAACGGCGTCATGGGCCGGCCGTTCATCGGTACGCCAGAGCAGGCCGTCGACCAGGCGCAGCTGCTGATCGAGCAGACGGGCGCCGACGGTTTTCTCGTTCAGCCCGACCCCACGGGGGCGCACGACGACTTCATCGACATGGTGGTTCCCGTGCTGCGCGAACGAGGGTTGATGAACACCGACCACGCGGGCAGCACGCTCAGGGAGAGGCTGTTCGGGGTCGGGCACCGTCGACTGCCGGCTGAGCATCCGGGGGCCGCGTTTCGCGTGCCGAGCGGGCCCTCAGCCGACAGTTAGCGATCGACCGGCCGACCGACCGCAGGCCGGCCGGGCGTCGCACATTGTCAGGCCGTGGGCGTCTGCCATTGCTGGGTCGAGAGACCATTGCAGTCGTAGATCTGCAGCTGGGTGCCATCGGCCGTGATCGCCTGGGGGTCGTCGAGGCACCGCCCCGATTGCGGGTTGTAGAGGGAGTGGTCGGCGCGAACCTGCCACTGTTGGCCGCCCACGCCGTTGCAACCGTAGAGCTCGACTTTGGCGGAATTGCCCGTGGCGTTGCCGACGATGTCGAGGCACTTGTCGAATGCCCTGATGGTACCGTCTGTCTCAAGAGACCACTGTTGACCGCTGGCGGCTCCACAGGTGTAGAGCTGCACAGCGTTTCCCGCTGCCGACGTGTTGGTGTTCACATCAATGCACTTCGCGATGGTGCCGGGGCCGGTGATCTGCCCCGTCGCGCTGGGGAGATTCGCCGAAGCGAAGTCCGTCTCGCACTTGCCCGTTGCAACGTGCACGCCGGCCATCATGAGAAAGCTCGAGCCCGAGACCGCGGCGAGCAGCGGCGAGCTGTATCCGGCACAGGCCGTCTCGCCGGCGTCGTAACCCCCGGTCGGGTCGGTGGTTACCGCAGTGGTGATCTCCTGCCAGGCACCGACGCCCAGATTCTTATTGACGAACAAGACGTGACCTGACTCAGGTTGCACCGCCAGAGAGCCGTCGGTGCCCGCGACGACACGTTGGCCCGAGACAATCAGAGCGCCGTTCGTTCCGCCTGCCGGCGACCACGACAGATACGGGGTGTGCAGCAGAAAACGATTGTCGCTGGTCTGAATTTTTGTGCCGAGACTGGCTGCATTCCACGACTCCGCGTTCGACGAGGTCTTGATGTACACGTCGCAGGCCTGGTCGGGGTCGAATCCGTCTTTGCAGTCTTCATACGACATGGCGTAGCTGCCGTTGGGCAGATTCACGATGGTGGCCATGCCGGGGCGTTGAACGTTGTCTTGCACGGCCACGTCATACACTTCGGTGCCCCAGGTGGCGCCTCCGTCGGTTGAGGAGACGTGAGCGAGTACCTGGTTGTAGTTGTTCGACGAGGGGCGTTCGTCTGAAAAGTAGCAGACGAGGTGGCCATTGGCAGCGACGTCGAATTCGGGCTCCCAGATGCCGTGCTTGATCGTGTTCGGCTGCCCGGTCTCGCTCGCGCACGAACTGCGATAGCTCCAGGTGGCGCCCTGGTTGGTCGAGACGAACACCTCGATGGCCTGTTGCGTGTAGTCGCCATGGTTCCACGCAGTGCCAGAAGCCAGAAGAGTTCCGGCAGGCAGAGTGCCTTCGGCCTGCGGCAGTTCGTACAGAGTGGGGCCGTCGAGGTCCCACCCGTGCACCGTGTCGGTCACCGTGCTGATCGGCGTCGATGTCCAGGTGATCCCATTGTCCGTCGAGCGGTAGACGGGGAAGTTCGCTTTGGGCACACCGGTGCCCGAGTGCGAAAACGTTGACAGCAGAGTGCCATTGGCCGACCCATTGTGCTGAAGGCGAATGACGCGTGGGTAGCTCGCATCTTCGGTCGAACCACTCGCTGTGCTCGGGTGATAGAGCGTGCCGCTCGAGGTTGTAGCCGCGTCGGCGGCGTATGCCGACAGCCCACCGGCGGCCAGCGCCAGAAGCACGGCGGTAGCCGCCACCATCCGCCGATTGACTCGCAGGGTACGTGTGCCCATCATGTGTCTCCTTCATCGCGTCGTTGCGAAACTCGAGCAGCAGTTTTTGCATCGTTGCAAAGCTTGCTCATTTTGATGATAGGGCCTCGACCACCAGAAGGGAAGAGATTATTGCAACGATGCAAACCACGTGATACTGTCCCGCTGTCCGCTATTTCTACAAGAGGAACTTCATGACGACCATTTCTCCCGCCATTGGCCTCGCCGACGGGCCGACCGACACAGTGCCCAGAGGCGAATACCCCCGCCCCCAGTTCGATCGAGCGCACAGTTGGCGCTCACTCAACGGTGAGTGGGAGTTTGCGAGGGGAACCGGGCACGTGTTCGACGCCACGATTGTTGTTCCTTTTGCCTGGGAGACACCGGCATCGGGAATCGAAGCCCATTGGCTTGAACGTGCCGTGTATCGCCGACGATTCGCGGTGCCATCCGAATGGCAAGACGAACGGGTGGTGCTCCACTTTGGCGCGGTGCACCACGAGGCGAGCGTCAGTGTTGACGGAGTGCTCGTCGGCACGCATGTCGGGGGCTCCACGCACTTCGAGATCGACATCACGAACGCATTGTCGGGCGATATCGACCATGAGGTGAGGGTTGAGGTCTACGCGCCTGTCGACAAGAGAAATATTGTTCACGGCAAACAACGCAGCATGCCCCGCGACGACTACGACAGTTGCGCCTTCACTCCCTCGAGCGGCATCTGGCAGCCCGTCTGGTTGGAGTGCAGGCCTGAAACGTTCTTGGACGCACTCGTGCTCACCCCCACCGCAGATCTAACAGGCCTGCAGGTAACAGGGCGCGTTCGCGGCGAGCACAGTGCCACCGCCGTGGTTGAGATCTCGATCGACTCGGTCGACACCGATACGGCCTCGACGCCTGTCTCGATCAGCGCCGCTGCGCTGGAGGAGGGCTACGTGATCACCGTGACACAGCCGCGGCTGTGGAGCCCCAGCGACCCCTACCTGTACCGCGTTCGTGTCGACGTGGCATCCGACTCGGGAGTCGACCGTGTTGTGAGCAACGCGGGTCTGCGCCGCATCGAGACACGAGGAAACGGTATCTACCTCAATGGGCGGCGAATTTCCCTGCGTGGCGTTCTCGATCAGGGGTACTGGCCCGAGACCGGCATGACAGCACCGACAGATGCGGCCTTCGTTCGTGACCTCGAGATCGCTCGAGACGCAGGCTTCACGATGGTTCGCAAGCACTTGAAGCTCGAAGACCCTCGGTTCTACCACCACGCGGATCTGGCGGGCATGCTCGTCTGGGCCGAACCCGCGTCGACGGGTCGGTTCTCGGCGGCGGCGGCACGATCTTTCGCGGCCCAGATCCGGCCGATGGCCGAGTCACTTGGCAGCCATCCCAGCATCGTCGTGTGGGGCCTCTACAACGAGGAATGGGGTTTGGATTGGGATCTGCCCAACGACCCCGAAAAACAGGCGGTGGTGCGAGCGGCATTCGATGAGTTGTCAGGGCTGGATTCATCGCGCCCGATCGTCGACAACTCAGGGTGGACACACCTCGAGACAGACCTCGTTGACTGGCACATGTACGACGAGCACCCCAGCGGCTGGGCGAGAAAAGTGCGCGAGCTCGTCGAGAGCGACGACCCGACATTTCCGGTGGCCGTGGCGGTCGACGTGACGGTCGACAAGGCTCTGATGATCGGGCGATCGGTGCCGCGAGACGTTCCCTTTCTGAACAGTGAGTTCGGCGGCGGCTGGACATCGCTTGACCGCGGCTGGAATCTGCACTGGCAGACTCAGGAGCTTCGCCGCCACGACAGCATCGCAGGCTGGGTCTGGACCGAATTGAACGACATCGAGCACGAGTCGGCGGGCATCGTCGATGCGTCGAGAACTCTGAAAGATGACGGCGGCAGGCCTGCGCGTTACGCGAATGCCGAAACCACCCCCGTCTTCGACATCGTGCCCGTGGCGCCGGGCCGCGACATCGTCGCCCCCGACGGGCGTGTGACGTTCGGCGTCGCGGTTTCACATCACGGTGCCGACGACCTCGACGTCGACGTCTTCATTGCCTGGGGGCCTGTCTTCGGACTCGAAGCAGAGTCGACCGAGCTGCGGTCGGGTCGCGTGGTAGCTCAGCCGTTCATCCTCAGTGACGCCGTCACCATCGAGACCGCCCTCCCCGACCCGGGCAACGCCAGACGCCTGCACGTCATTCTGCGATCAGAGGGCGCGGAGGTGGGCCGAGGCCTCATTGATGTCGTGCGCTAGGTCGCCCGGCCCACAGTGCTCTCGCGAATGACCAACGAGTGGCCTGCCTGCAGCTCTACGGCCGCAGCAGGCCCTCCGTCTTTCCCTGCTTCCCCGAGGTGCCGCATGATGCTCTCGACAGCGAGGCGTGCAATGCGTGCCCGGTCAGGCGCAATGGTCGTGAGCGACGGTGTCTGGTAACGACCAGCCTCTATATCGTCGAAGCCGACCACCGCTATGTCTTCCGGCACTCGAAGTCCGGCATCGAGAATGGTGCGAATGGCACCCATCGCAACGAGGTCGTTGAAGCAGAAGACTCCATCCGGTGGCCCTCCGGGCTGCTCGAGCAGCTGTTTCATGGCCTCGGCGCCGTCTGAGAAGTGAAATTTCTGCCGAGGGATGACCCGTGCCGGATCGGGCTCAAGACCACGGTTTCGATGGGCCAACACGAACCCGGCGGTTCGGAGTTGAGCCGTCTCACCCGTCTCATAGGGTTGATCACCGATTGCGGCCAACCGCGTACGGCCGATCGAGAACAGGTGCTCTGTCGCGAGGCGAGCAGCTTCGACGTTGTCGATCGACACGTGATCGTGCGTACTGTCGGCCACGCGCTCACCGAGGAGAACCAGCGGCCTGGCCGGGTCGAACGCGGGCAGGTCGTCGCGCGTCAGAGCGAGGGGGCTCAGAATCACTCCGTCGAACAGAGCGGCTCCACCGTCTCGATGAAGAAGTTCTCTCTCTCGGTCCGGTTCGCCGTCGGTCTGATCGATGACAACGGTGTACCCGTACTCGCGCGCGACCGTCACGACGCTTCGCGCCAGTTCGGCGAAGTACGGTACATCGAGTTCCGGAACAACCAAAGCGATGAGCCCGCTTCGCCCGCTCTTGAGGCCCCTGGCCAGCACATTCGGCCGGTACGAGAGCGCCTTCACCGCCTCTTCTACGCGGGCGCGTTTCTCGTTTGACACGGCCGCATAGCCGTTCACGACGTTCGACACGGTGCGAATCGAGACGCCGGCTCGTGCCGCAACATCGCGAAGACGGGCGGGTGCCATTGAACCGGTCATGCTGGCACCTCGCAATGGTTGGGCTCGGCCGCCCTACAGCGACACCGAAAGGTCATCCCCGTAGTATCCCGCACCCGAGGTCGTGTGCGCTCGGAATGCGCCCTGTCACAGCCCTGTCGTGCTTCCTTGCAGCAGGCCCCCACGAAAGTATCGCTCGAGCAGAAGAAAGAGCGCTATCAAGGGAACGACTGTCACGAGGCCGCCGGTGATGAGCACGGGCACCAACTCAGCCTTCGAACCGCTCTGCGACGCCTGCGAAAGCGCAGAAAGGCCGACCGTCAGGGGGTACAGGCTGCTCTTGCTGAAGATGACCAACGGTAGAAAGTAGTTGTTCCACACCGCGACGACGGTGATGAGGAGAACAGTCATCAATCCGGGCATCGACAGTGGGAGCGCAATGCGTACGAAAATGCCGAGCTCCCCTGCTCCGTCGAGACGGGCGGCCTCAATGAGGTCTTTCGGAACAGAAGCGTCGATGTAGGTGCGCATCAGATAGATGCCAACGGGCGATACGACGCTCGGGAGGATCATTCCCCACACCGAGTTCACGAGACCCACCTTCGAATACACCAGGAACAGAGGCAGCGCGATCGAGGTGATGGGAACGAGAAGAGTCGCCATCACGCCGAAGAACAAGGCATTCGATCCGCGGAACCGATAGCGCGAGAAGCCGTAGCCCGCGAGAGCAGAGAGAATGGTGGCACCCACCGCTCCTGCGACGGCGTAGAGCAGCGTATTGGCGAGCCACTGCACAAAAACGCCGGCGCCGCTGATGTTCTGCCCGAGCGACGCGATGTTGTCGAAGAGTCGGAACGGCCCCGAGAACCAGAAGCCGAAGCTGGTGTAGATGTCGGCCTGCGATTTGGTTGCACTGATGAGCAGCCACAGCAGGGGTGCGAGAACAAAAACGGCGAACAGAGCCGCCAGGATGGTCAGTACCGGGGTTGCCGCGCGCGGCAGGCCGTACAGGCGGGGATCGATCTGGTCGGCCGCTTTCAAAGCTCTGCGCCGTTGCTTCGTGGGGGTCTGCGGTGACGGGCCAGACTGCCGGATGCTTGTCATCGGAATTCTCCGTTTCTCCGGCGCACAAGGAAGCCGCCGACTGAGATGGCGCCGATGATCAATGCAAGAATCACCGCTGCGGCCGCGCCGAGCTCATACTGACCGCTTCCCACCGCTGTGTTGTAGACGAACAGCGAGGGAGTGAAACCGAAAGACACGGCCTGCGGCTGAAAGGCGGCGAGAATCGAGGGCTCGGTGAAGAGCTGCAGAGCTCCCACCGAGTTCAGAAACGCCAGCATGACGATGGTCGGCATCACCATCGGCAGCTTGATCTTCGTGACGATGGTCCACAGTGACGCCCCCTCCATGATCGCCGCTTCGGAAACCTCTCGAGGGATGGATTTCAGCGAAGTGAACAGGATTGTCATGTTGTACCCGGTCCACTCCCAGATCACGATCAGCATGATGGTCGGTACGATCATGCCGCTTGAAAAGAAATTCACCCCTTTCAAACCCAGACCGCTGAGAATCTCGGCATACGGGCCGAACTGCGGCAGAAGCAGAAACGACCACATCACCGACGCCACAACCCCGGGAACCGCGAAGGGCATGAAGAACACCGTGCGGAAGAACTTGCTGCCCCTGATGACCCCCGCGTCGAACAGGGCGGCGAAGGCAAACGCGAGCGCCAACGTCAACGGAACCTGGATCGCGCCGAAAACAAGAACGCGCAGAACTCCCGACCAGAACTCTGCCGACTGGAACACCGTCAGATAGTTGTCAAGCCCGCTGAAGCTGCGACCGCCGATGAGTCTGGTGGAGTACAGACTCGACCAGATCGCGTAAACGGTGGGAACGAGCATGAACAGGCCCAGCATGAGCATGCCGGGCGAGATGAAGGCGATTCCCGACCGGTCGTGCGACCGCCGCTTTCGCGGCATGTGCCGGGCTGGGGGCGCGGCCGGGGCGGGCGCATCGTGTGAAGCGCCACGCCCCGGGTTCTGAAGTGTCTGTGTCACTGGTGCGTCACGATCCGGTGACGGTGAAACCCTGGGACTTCGCGTACGTCGTCATCTGGTCTTGGAAGGTGGCGAATGCCTGCTGCAGCGTCTGGTCTCCGTTGACGACTCCAGCGAACGTTGAGGTCCACTGTGTGAGCGCAGCCGTCATGATCGGCGGCCACTGCGGATTCTCGACACTCTTTGCGGCAGTGGCGAACGTCGAGTTCGGTGTCGTCGATCCCGTGATCGGGAGCGTCTTGTTCTGGAACGTGGTGTCGTTGAGCAGGGGAAGGTAGCTGGGGAACGCGCCACCGACGTCGCCGCTCAGAATTTTCCACGAGGCATCAGAACCACCGAACCACTTGACGAACTCGGCCGCTTCTGCGGCATGGGGTGTGCCCTTCACCACGGCCAGGCTCGAGCCTCCCCAGTTGCCGGAGGCCGTCTGACCGGCCGTCGACTGCGGCAAGGGGGCCGTGTTCCAATCGCCGATGGTGTTCTTGATGCTCAGTTGCATGCCCACTGGTCCCCAGGCAGGGCTGAGGCGGGCCGCGTTCGCGCCACTGTCGAGGTTCGACCACTGAGCGGGAGAAAAATCAGCCGCCGTGGTGACTTCTTTGGCTGAAATCAGCTTCTGCCAGTACGCGGCGAATGCCGTCTGCTTCGCTCCCGTGAAGTTGATCCCGAGATCAGAGCCACCGCTGTAGGTGAAGGGAAAAGCGCCGCTCTGCTGCATGAGAGCGAGCGTCGCCTGCGCATTGGTTGGATCGAAGTTGGTGATGGCGACAGTCGGGTCTTTGGCGTGCAGAGTGTCGGCCGCGGCGGCGAAATCATCCCACGTCGCCGGCACCTGAACACCGGCCGCCTGAAATTGCTTCTGATTGTAGAAAAGCGCAAGTGGCCCAAGGTCGACGGGCATGGCGTACACCGCGGGGCCGCGAGAAACCTGCGACCACGCGACCGGCGCCGCAGTGGCTTTGACCGAGGCAAGATCGAAGGCCGAGAGGTCGACGAGCGAATTCGTGATCTCGAATGACGGCAACTCGAAGTACTCGATCGTCGCAATGTCAGGCGTACCACTGCCGGCTTTGAGAGCGTCGGTGAGTTTCGTGTACTCCTGGGCCGATGCGCCTGCGTTTTCAAGTGCGACACAGATATTGGGGTGCGTCTTGTTGAACTCATCGACGGCGAGGTCGTACCCGGCCGGCCAACCCCAGAATGTCAACTGTGTGGCACCTGAACTACACGAAGCCGTGGTCGTCGACGACGGGCTCGCTGCGACAGTGGCCGACGCATCCGAACCGCCGGAGCAGCCAGAAAGAGCGATGACGCTCACGACGGCGGTCACGAGAGGAACAATCTTCAGTGCACGGGCACGCGGTCGTGGGGGTGTTCTTCTCATTTTCCTCAGGGTCATCGGCTTGTCCTCATCTTCGTTGATAGTCGAGCGCGCCCAGTGCGGGCTGTGTCGATGTAAAGATACGCGACTTTTTGCATCGTTGCAATCCTGAAGTCCAACGTCGACTCTGACATCTCGCAGCGTCTGAATTACAGGCAGCCCCCAGGTGTTGAAGACGAAGGATGTCTCGTCGACCGACAAACCGGCACCATCGCCACGATGCTAGGCAATACTGCGGCGAAGCGCCTCAATGATGTCGGTTCCGCGCCGGTCCACCGCCTCCATGCGGTTCGTGAGGAATGCGAACCCGATTCTCGATTCCACGTCGCCGAACGCGACCTGACCTCCTGCGCCATCGTGGCCGAGACTGGTGTCGCCGAGGTAGCGGCGGGCTTCGGAGTCGAGCTGGAAGCCCATAGCCCACCGCGGCCACGGCCCTGGTACGTCGAAGAAGGGTGCTCCCTGCGACTGCACCCGAGTCGCCCGCGCGATCGTCGTGTCGTTCAGAAGGCGAACCCCGTCGGTCTCGACAACCACGGCCGACCAGATTTTGGCGAGGGCATGCGCCGTGCTCACTCCGCCGGCCCCCGGAATCTGCGCCTCCTGCACATCAGCACGGTTGAAACCCAGATCGGGGCCGACGAGCGAGAGTGGCAGCGCGCCACCGAGGGTCATGGCGCGTGCAGACCACACAGCACCGCCTGCGTCGAGCTCGGCCTGTTGTTGAGCGACGAGCGCGGCCAGGCTGTCGCCGACGATCATTCTCGCCACCCTGTCGTGACGACCGACCGGCAACCCGATCCACGCTTCGACACCGAGCGGCTTGGTGACACAGTGTTCGAAGTAGGCACCCGGCAGCATGCCGGTCACCCGATGCACGAGCTCCCCGGTCAGCCAGCCGTGCGTGATGGCGTGATAGGCCCAGGCTGTTCCCGGCTCGAACAACGGCTGCTGCTCGGCGAGCAACGCCGTGGCCCGCTGCCAGTCGAGAATGTCATCGAAGGCCCAGTCCCGGCGTGGCGCCGACAGGCCCGCGCGGTGCGAAATGGCCGCGCTGACGCGAGTGTCACCCTTGCCCTCAGCCGCATATTCCGGCCAGTAGTCGGTGACGAGGGCGTCGTAGTCGAGCCGCCCCTCCTGCACGAGGTGGGCGAGCAGAATGGATGCCAGACCCTTCGTGCTCGAGAAGATGACGCTTGGGGTGTCGAGACCGAACGCACGGCCCGTCGCCCTGTCTGCGACGCCTCCCGCCAGGTCGATCACGAGCCGCCCGTCACGCCAGATCGAGAGCGCGGCTCCTGTGCCGGTGTCATCGGCTATGGCGCGGTCGAACGCCTCAGCCACCGATTCGTAGCCTGCCTCGACAAAACCGTGAGGAGATGCGGATGAATCTGTCATCGGGTTCTCTCCTGTGCTGTGGCGAGGAGGCGGCCATTCTGGGTGAAGTACAGAGGTCGAGGGTCAGAGAGCCGGCCGACGAAAGCCCCGTCAAGCCCTTCGTTCTCGAACCCGAGTAGTGCGGCGCCGTTGGCGGTTTGCACGATCCTACCGGCGTAGAGCTCCTCACCCACCACCAGTTGCGCCCTGTCGAGGTCGACGAGCTCGCCGGTGAACAGCGAGCCACTCACGATCGGTACTGCCCAGATACCGCCCTTCGACCCAGCGCGCTGCCCGACGAGATGAGCGGAATCGCAGGAGAACACCAGCACCTCGCGCCCCTCGACCACGGCGAGCTGGAGCACTTCGAGGTGGGCGAATCCCGCGCCGGCGCTGCTGAGGGGCTCGCGGGCCCTCCACGTGGCGAGGTCACCCGAAACGGCGTGACCGATTACTCCGCGATCCAACGAATCGGCCCCGGCGGGCAGCGCGCGGGCCCTCGCGGTGATGAGCATGTGCCATCCATTGCCGGCCGGGTCGACTTCGATCCACGGGTCGCGCCAGGCCTCCTCCCGCCACGTGCCGTCGGCAAGGGTCTCGTACCACGGCAGAGAAGCGCTGAGAGCGGTTTCGGGCTGTTTCAACCAGGTGTGAAGGTCGGTGGATGTCGCGAGCAGAACGGTCTCGATGTTGGTCGTCTCTGTCGGGGAGAGAAATCGTGAGCCGGTGTAGTACATGCGCCAGACTCCGTCGGGCCCCCGAAAAACGCTGCCGGTCCAGGTGGCAGACTCATCGGCGTCGCCTTCTGCGCCGTGACCCAGAACGACACCGCGGTCGGTCCAGTTGATGAAGTCGGTCGAGGTCGCATGGCCGATAGAAGCATTGCGGTGGCGGAGTTCGGGGTCGCCGAGCGAGTGCGGGGCGTGCAGATAGAACAGGTGCACGGTGCCATCGTCGAGTACCGTCCAGAAGTCCCAGACCCAGTGGTGGGGCAGAGAGAAGGTCATCGGTCAGCCTTTCACTGCGCCCTGGAGCAACGCCTTGATGAACTGGCGTTGAAAAACGAGGTAGACAGCTACCGTGGGCAGCATCACGATGAGCGACGCGGCGAACAGCAGTGGCAGGGTGTCGATGTACTGGCCCTGGAACGCACCGAGCGCGCCCGCCATCGTGCGTTTGCTGGGGTCGGAGACCATCACCAGTGGGAGGAGGAACTGGTTCCACGTCCACAGGAAGAGCAGAATCGCGAGCGCAGAGAGCGCCGGAGAAGCCAAGGGCAGCTGAATGCGACGGAACTCCTGCCAGATGTTGGCCCCGTCGACACGGGCCGCCTCTGAGAGTTCTCGTGGCACGCCGATGAAATGCGCGCGCATCCAGAACACACTGAACGGCATGTAGAGCCCGATCAGGGGCAGGATGATCGCCCACTGGGTGTTGATCAGGCCGTACGAGGTGAACTGATAGTAGAGCGGAATGATGATGGCCTCGAACGGAATGGTCAAGCCGATCACCATACCGATCAGCACGGCCCGGCCACCCGGAATGCGCAGGTTGCCGAGCGCGTAACCCGCAAGCGTCGCGAAAAGCAGGGCGACGGGAACGACGATAATCACGATGGAGATGCTCGAGAGCATGAGCGTGGCAATGTTGCCGAGCTGGAACGCGGTGACGAAGTTCTCCCAGTGCGGGTCAGTCGGCCAGGCGAAACCGTTCGGTATGCGGTCGGGCGACTGAAGCGCCGCCGTCAGCATGCTGGCGAAGGGCAACAGGGTGAGCAGTACGACTGCGATCAGGAGGATTCTGCCGACGACGAGTTCGGTGCGGTTGACGATCATGAGTCTCGCTCCCTCGACAGGCGCTGGATGGGGAGTACGACGATGAGCACGAAGATCAGAAGCACAACGCCGAACGCGGATGCAAGGCCGACCTGGCTCTGCACGAAGGCGAGCCGAAAGATCGCGATGCCGGGGACGAGCGTCGTCGTACCCGGGCCACCCTTGGTGGTGGTGTAGATGATGTCGAACGTGCCGAGGGCGGCGATCACCGTGATGGTGGTCAGTACGGCGACCTCCTGCCGCAGGCCTGGCAGCGTGATGGTGAAGAATTCACGGAACCAGCCCGCGCCGTCGAGACGCACCGCCTCGTAGAGCGAACCGTCGATCTTGCCCATGCCGGTCAACAACAGCACTGTGCAGAGACCGGTCAGCACCCACGACCCGATGAGGCCGACTGCCGGCAGGGCCGTATCGAAATCGGCGAGCCAGGAACGGGAGAGAAAGCCGAGACCAACCGCGTTCAGGATCGTGTTGATCGTGCCCGCCTGGGCATACATCCAGGACCATGCGATACCGGCCGCGACGAGCGGAACGATCTGTGGAAGAAACAGGATCGTGCGCGAGACCGCCGCGAACGGCCCCTGTCGCATCGTGCGGAGGAGGTTCGCCAGCACGAGCCCGACGACGATCGGAATGATCGTGAAGAAGATGATCAGAATGAGGGCGTTGAAGATCGGGGTGAGAAGGGTGGGGTCGGTGAAGATCGCACTGTAATTGTCGAAGCCGGCCCAGGTCGAGGCCCCAATCCCGTTCCAGTTGTAGAACGAATACTGCACGGCGGTGAGAAGCGGGTAGATCACAAAGGCGAGGTATGCCAGCAGGGCGGGAAGCACCATCAGCCAGCCCACCATCGCGATGCGCCTGGCGGAGCGGTTACGGCGGCGCGGCGCGTTCGCCGGGGCCGCCGGCCCGGCTGGGGCGAAGGCAATGGCCCTCGTCTCAGCCGGGCCAGTGTGGGGTGTGGTGGTCACTTTGCGGCGAGGTCTTTCTCATAGAACGCCTGCGTCGCGGTCAGAAAGTCGGCCGGCGTCATCTTGTCGGTCAGCAGCAGCTGCTCGTTGGGCTGCAGCGAGCCCTGGTAGATGCCCGCTGTCGAGTTGGCCATGAAGTCGACGAAGCCGTCATCTGCAGCAACCTTCGCCGAGTTGGCGAGGGCAGCCTCAATCAGGCTTCCTGACGCCACGGTGGGCAGAGCCGCTGTCGGGTCGCCACCGGGCGAAGACCCTGTGACGTCGACCACAATCTGGCGGGCCTTGTCGTTGGTCGCGATCCAGTTCAGGAAGAAGGCGGTTGCGTCGGCGTTCTTCGACTTGGCCGGAATGGTGAAGGTGTTTCCTGCGCCCATCGCAACGTGCTTGCCGCCGGCGGTGGCCGGGGGCATCAGCACGAATTCCGCATTGCCGGTACCGAGGCCCTTGTCGACGTTGGCGGCATCCCAGTTGCCGTCCCACATGAACAGGCCCTGGCCCGAGGTGAAGTTCGAGACCATCGTCGTGTAGTTGATGGCGTTGACGTCGGGCGGGAGGTAACCTGCCTTGGCCCAGTCCTGAAACTTCGTTGCACCCTGTAGCGCGGCATCCGTGTTGATCGTCGCGCCCGGCTTGTTGAACATCCAGTCGATGAGTTTCTGCTTGTCGCCGTACTGGTTGATGAGAGCCTGCAGCACGAAGGTGCCGACGCCGTCTTGCATGCCGGTCTGAATAGGCAGTACGCCCGCGGCCTTCGCCTTGGCGAGGTCTGCTTCGAGCTCGTCGAGCGTGGCGGGCATCCCCGTGATTCCAACCTGCCCGGCGATGGTCTTGTTCATGTAGAGGCCGGTGACGCTGAAGCCGATACCGAATTGATAGAGCGAACCCTCACCGCGCACGCCGTCGGCAGTGATGCGGCCGCCCGCAAGCTGGCCAGCAGAGAACTTGTTCCACCCGTACGCGTTGAAGTAGGGGTCGAGATTGGTGAGCAGTCCGTCTTTCACCGTGGTGCCGATGGTCGACTGACGAATGAGGTCAGGAGCATCTGCGCCCGCGAGCAGGCGAGGGGTGTTGGCTAGCAGGTTCTGGAAGCTGTCGCGGGTGATGTCGAATTTCACGTTCGGGTACTGCTTCGTGAACTCGTCGGTCAGATTGGATGTGACGGGAAAGCCGGTCTCATCCATGATCTTGATCGTGATGTCGCCCGTCGGGGCGGCCGTGCTCACAGTGCCCGTTGGTTGAGCAGCAACGGTGTTGTTACCGGGTGCACAACCCGTCACGGCGAGAAGCGCTGCTGCGACCCCTGCCGTGACCGCGAGTGCGCGACTGGCGCGCTTGTTGATCTTCATGCTGTGACTCCTTTGTCGTGGTGCGCTGGGAATGCGTTCAGGTCGATAGGTAAAAGCATTTACCTCGGTTAGGAATATAGTCACTTAAAGCGATCACCCTGTCAAGGACTTCGTGCGTGGGGTCTTCCCACCAGCGGTTACGCTAGAGCCGAAAGGGGCGCCGTGGCTTCGAAAAGGGCAACACTGGCCGATGTCGCGCGCCTGGCGGGCCTCTCTCCCACCACCGCGTCACTCATCCTCAACGGCAAACCCAACACCCGATTCTCGGCCGACGCCCATCGCCGGGTGCACGACGCAGTGGCTCAACTCGGCTACCGGCCCAACATGGGAGCCCGCGCACTGCGTACCGACCGATCTCTCACCATCGGTTTCATCTCCGACGTCGTTGCCACCACCCGCTTCGCGAGCGGACTCATTCGTGGCGCCCTCGAGCAGGCGCAGACTGCCGGCCACCTCTTGCTCGTCGTCGAGACCGGCGATGACGTCGACCGCGAGGTCGAAGCTGTGGGCGCCGTACTCGATCGCCAGGTCGATGGCATCATCTTCGCGACAATGCGGGCGCGAGAACTTTTCGTACCCCCCATTCCCGACTCGACCCGTGTGGTCATCCTCAACGCAACGAGCGCACAATTCGGACTCTCCGTTCTGCCCGACGAAGAGCAGGGCGGGCGCCGAGCCGTCGACCTTCTGGTCGCAGCCGGCCACACCGACGACATCGCACTGATCGGCCAGAGCGATGACGTCGAGGGCGACCTGTTCCGCTCTGCAACGGTCGCGCGCCGGGTGCAGGGTCTGCGTTCAGAACTGGCCGACTTCGGCCTGCGGTTCGTTGCCGAGGAGTCGTGCTGGGAGTGGGAACCCGAGGACGGGTACAGACTCGCTGCCTCGCTGCTCGACCGGCGAGACGATATCCGAGCCCTCCTCTGCATGAACGACCGCCTCGCTTTCGGCGCCTACCAGGCCTGCCAGGAACGCGGTCTGACCGTCGGCCGCGACATTTCGATCGCATCGTTCGACAACGACGAACTGGCCGCCTACCTCCGGCCTGGACTCACGACGGTCGGACTGCCGCACGAGGCGATGGGGCGCGCGGCAGTCGAACTGCTCCTCTCCGATGCGACGCCGGGTGAACGCCTCATCAAGATGCCCGTCGTGAAACGCGCTTCCATCGTCGAGGGCGAGCGCCGTTCACCTCTCATGCAGCTCGCTTCAGAACGTCTGGCTGCGTACGATTCCGACTGAGCGAACCACGCCATCGAGTCGCACCATGCGCCGCAGCCGGTCGCACAACGGATGCTCGACGCAAGTGAGGCGAGAGACTCAGCTCAGTCGAGCCCAAGCCACGCAAGGGTCTGCCCGAAAGACGAGCTCGCCGTCGACGGGGTCGCCGAGACCGTCGTACACCCATCGCGTGCCCCGAACCGAGTGCTGCATGGTGCCAATGAACCACCGCTCGGCGTCACCGACGGGCGCCGAGCGGTACGTGACCGGAATCTGCATCACAGGCCCACCGCCAGCCCGAACGATAACCGTCTCGATGCCCATGGCCCGCTCACCCAAACGGCCCGTCGCCGGGGCGCACTTCTTGTCAATCGGAGCATTGTTCCGTATAGTTGCGGAACGGCGATCCGTTTCATGATCGCTCCCCCTCACAGAAGAAGGTCTCCATGCAGTACCGCACTCTCGGGCGCACCGGCGTCTCGGTCAGCTCCCTCGTACTCGGCGCGATGAACTTCGGCACCCTCGGGCGCACCACCCAAGACGACGTCAGCGCCATCGTCGACGCCGCGCTCGAGGGCGGCATCAACTTCATCGACACCGCAGACATGTACAGCGGCGGTGAGTCTGAAGAACTCGTGGGCAAGGCCATCGCCGGTCGCCGCGATGACATTGTGCTGGCCACCAAGGTATGGGGCCCGATGGGCGACGAGCGAAACCACCGCGGCAGCTCGCGCCGCTGGATCATCACTGAGCTCGAGAACAGCCTGAGGCGGCTCGGCGTCGACCACGTCGACCTCTACCAGGTGCACCGCTGGGACGCCACGACCAGCGACGAAGAGACCCTCTCGGCCCTCACCGATCTGCAGAGATCGGGCAAGATCCGCTACTTCGGCTCCTCCACCTTTCCTGCCTACCGCATCGTCGAGGCGCAGTGGGCGTCGCGCGAGAACCACCTCGGGCGCTATGTCACCGAGCAGCCCAGCTACTCCATTCTGCAGCGCGGCATCGAGAGCCACGTGCTCCCTGTGGCCGAAGAGTACGGCCTCGGCGTGCTGGCCTGGAGCCCTCTGGCATCGGGCTGGCTGTCGGGCGCCATCCGCGAGGGCAAAGAGGTCACCACGAGCCGTTCGACGCTGATGCCCCAGCGATTCGACACCGCGATTGCCGCGAACCGCGCCAAACTCGACGCCGTTGAGAAACTGGTGGTCGTCGCAGACGAGGCGGGTCTCACCCTGATTGAGCTCGCCCTCGGTTTCGTCACCGCGCATCCGGCCGTCACCAGCGCCATCATCGGCCCGCGCACCCTCGAGCACCTCACCTCGCAACTGGCCGGGGCTGACACGGTGCTCTCGGGCGATGTTCTCGACGCCATCGACCAGATCGTCGCCCCCGGCCTCGACCTGGCGCCCGACGAGAAAGTCGACACCCCACCGGCCCTGCTCGACGCGTCGCTTCGTCGCCGCTGAGCCGGCGCCGCTGAGCCGGGGGTGTCGGAGAAAGCGCGACCAACACTACTTCACCGCGCCCCCGGTGATGCCGGAGATGATGCGACGCTGAGCGAAGATGAACACGATCAGCAACGGCAGGCTCGAGATCACGACGTACGCGAAAATGAGGTTCCAGTTGTTCTGGTAAAGGTTGCTCGACGCGATCTGGAAGAGATTCAGCTGCAGCGTCGTGGTTGACCCGCCACCCAGCACGAAGAACGAGTAGAAGACGTCGTTCCAGATGTACAGGCAGACCAGGATCGTGGCCGTGGCGATCACTGGCCTCAGCAGGGGCAAGATGATCGTGAAGAAGATCTTCAGGGGCTTCGCACCGTCGATGCGCGCAGCCTCTTCGAGCTCGATGGGAATCGTTCGCACGAAGCCCGTGATGAAGAAGATGACGATCGACATGTACATACCCATGTAGACGAAAATCATGCCCGCGGGGCTGCTGGCCAGCCCGAGCTGGCGCAGCAGCAGAACGATCGTGACTACCGCCGGGGGCAGAATGAGCCCACTGATCGCTGCGGCGTAGAGAACGGATGCCCATCGGCTTGATCGACGCGCCAGAATCCAGGCCGCAAGCGAGCCGAACAGAATCACGCCAATGACCGAGGGAACCATCACCAAGAGGCTGCCGAGCAGCCCCCGCCACACTTCGCCGTCGGTGAAGGCCTGCACGTAGTTGTCGACGATGTGCCACGATGTGGGCAACGACAGGTCAGGCAGGTTCGCCTCCCCCTGGCTCTTCGCAGAGGTGATGAGCGCGAGCCAGAGCGGAATACCCACGGCGATGACGCAGAGCGCGATGACAACGACGGGCTGAACGAATCGCACCCAGAGGTTCTTGTGGCGTTTGTAAGAAACTACGGCGGTGGTCACAGTACGTTCTCTCTTCTGCGCAGGTAGCCGACAACGGGAAACGCAAGAACCAGAACCAGGAAGAAGAGCACGAGGCTCATCGTTGTGGCCTGCGCGTACAGCCCGTATCCGAAGATCTGGAAGATGTAGATGTTGAGCACTTCGGTGGTCTGCGCGGGCCCCCCACCGGTGGTCGCCTGTACGGTGTCGAACCCGTTGAGCGATCCGAGCAGGGCGGTTGCGAAGTTGAAAGTCACAGCTGGAGCGAGAAGAGGAAATTTGACTCTGAAGAAGGTCTTCCACGGCCCCGCGCCGTCCATCTTCGCTGCCTCGAGCACGTCTTCGGGCACCGTCTTCAGCCCGGCGAGAAAGATGATCATCGCCAAACCCATCCACTTCCACGAGTTGACGAAGGCGACCACCAACAGGGTCCACGTCGTGTCGCCGAGCCAGGCGATGTCGACGTGCTGCCCCGTGAAGAACTCGAGGATGCCGTTGACGGCACCCGATGGCTTCAACAGTGCCTGAAAGATGTAGCCCACGGCGAGGGCCGACATGAGAACCGGAATGAAGAAGATCACGCGCGCAAACCGGTTGATCCGGGTGTCGCGCTCAAACAACACAGCCAGGCCCAGACCGAACAGATTCTGCAAGATGCCCACCAGCGCCGCATAGATCAGCGTGACCCGCAGGGCGGAGAACAGCGATCCGTCAGACAGCAGACTGCTGAAGTTGTCGAAACCGATGAAATTGATTTCGTTCTTGAAGGCCGACCAGTCGGTGAAGGCGTAGATGAAGTTGAAGATGGTGGGAAGAAAAAAGAACACTCCGAGCACCGCGAACGCGGGCAGCAGAAACCACGCGGGGTGCGTCGTGGTCTGGCGTCGCCTTGAGCTGCGCAGTCTGTTCCGCTGAAGTTGGCGGGGTGTCTCGACGATGGGGTAAGCCATGGTGCTTCGTCTTCCTCTGGAGTGGGTGAAAAGATGGGTGGGGCCGCTGGATGACCCGAGCGGCCCCACCGGTGACGCTAGAAGCCCGCGATTCCCAGTGCTTTGGCAAGCTGGGTGAACTGCGCCTGGGTCAGCTTGCCAACGTCTTCGGGCGTCTTGGTACCGTGCACCATGTCGGCGAGAAAGACGTAGAAGTCAGGGTTGACCACAGCCAGCTGCTGCATTGAACCGACGGAGTTATCGAGCGCCTTCGACGCGTCGAGGGCAACCTGGGGCACGCCGTCGGGCGTGGCCACACTGGGCTCGATCGAGATCTGGTTAGCCTGATCGATGTAGCTCTTGTAGTCGGTCTCCATCCAGAATCTCAGAAACTGGCGAGCGGCGGCTTCTTTCGTGGCATCTCCGGTCTTCGGCGCAACGAGTGCGCTGTCACCGCCGGGGATGATGGTACCGACGTTGCCCGCTTTGGAGATGGGAAACCAGCCGATCTTCGAGTTGATCGTGGCGGTGTCGGCCGTCGACTGCAGAAGTGACGTGAACGAACTGATCTGCAGAACCATCGCGGCATCACCGTTCAGAAGTGCGGGGCCCGACTCGTTGTAGGTCGAGGTGAGATTGTCGGAGTTGAACAGCCCGGCATCAACAATGCTCTTGTACTCGGTGATGGCGCTCTGGATTGTGGGGCCGGAGAACGTGTCTTTGCCCGAGTTCACGTTGTCCCACAGCCCCTTCTGTGCGTCTTCGGCCAGAAGAACCTGCGGCCACCACTGTGTGGGCCAGCTGTCGCCGACCGCGCCGAAGAAAGGAGCCGCGCTTGTCGACGATTTGATGGTCTTCGCATCGGCCAGCAGTTCATCGAAGCCGGCCGGCATGGTGGTGATGCCGGCTTTGGCGAAGACATCTTTGTTGTAGAACATGCCGATGACAGAAGGCGTGTTGACGAATGCTGCATAGGTCTTGCCGTCGACCTGGCCGAGCTTTTGAACTCCGGCGCTGAGGTTCTTCATCCACGGGGCGCTGCTGAGATCTTGCAGGCCCGTCTTCGGCTGCAGAAGCGCCAGCACACTTGCCGTCGGCTGCCATGTGGCGAGGTCTGGCTTCGACCCTGAAGCGATCTTCGTCGGAGCGTTCGTTTCGTACACGTCGGGAATGATGACCTTGTTGATCTTTGCCCCGGTCGCCTTCTCGAAAGCGCCGATGACCTGATCGGCCATCGTCGCCGTCTGAGTGGCTGTCCAGTAGGTCAGCGTCACCCCATCGAGCTTGGCAGTCGGGTCATTCCACGTCACTTCAGCGCTGCTGCTCGAACTGCCAGGGTTGGCTGCTGAACAACCAGCGAGCAGTAGAGCGCTCGTCGCGGCGACAGCTGCCGCCATCACCAGTCTTTTACCGATCATTTGTGCGTTTCTCCTCATCATTGATTGATTTTCGCTTCGGTCAATGCCCGAGGGCATTCAGTCTTGAGTTAGCGTCGAACGCGTCGTCGCTACGCCCGTGCGGCCAGACGAAACAGGCGCGCCGACGGCCCGGCGCTGGCTGGCGTGACGGTGAGCAACGACGAACCAGCGTTCCAGGTGGGATGCCAGTCGCCCAACGTCACGGGATACAGGGTGCTGACTTCGATCGATTCTCCGGCCGCTGCAAGAGAGGGCAATGTGAGTTCGATGCTCTGTTGACCGTCATCCCGTGACCAAACGGCAAGATAGGTGTTCTCTGCCGAGCGCAGACCCAGCACGACCGTGTCGTCGTACCAACCCGGCAGCCCAAGCGGCCAGAACGGCTCGCTCGCTGCGACGTCGGCTCGGATGTCCTTGTGAACGTCGACGCCATGCGAGACCAACGCGAGTTGATGCTCATTCATACCGTCGAGGAAACCCGAGAGATACAGCCTGCCTGCGAGCCCGTTCACCATATTGAAGGCGATCGCTTCATCTGATTCGTTCGGCTGCGGATACGACCAGTTTGCGGCTTGCTCGGGAACGAGCGACGCAGGCGCGGCAGCCGCAATGGTGGCGTACAGCCGGTAGTCCTGCTGGTCTGACGTGGACTGGAGATCGAGCCGCGACATCATGGCGTAGTCCATACGCATGGCACCCGAGGCACAGTTCTCGAAGATCACATTCGGATGCCGCGCGATTATGCCGTCGAGCCAGGCCAGGTGCGCACGATTGTGATCGAGCAATCCCTCACCGGCACTCAGGGCATCGAGGTCAGTACCCGAGCCCGGCGTAACGTTGTAGTCGAGTTTGAAATAGCGTGCACCCTCATCGATGACGAGGTGATCGACAACCCTGTCGAGGTGCGCGATAGTGGCGGGGTGCCGAAAGTCGAGCAGGTACCGGTCGTGCTCCACGACTCGTTCGCCGAACCGCTGGATGAATGCCTCGGGAGGCAGAGCGCCGGCCATCGGACTCTTGACCCCCACGACTTCGGGCTCGAGCCACAGCCCCGGCTGCATGCCCTTCTGCCGAATGTACGAAAGCACCCTCTCGAGCCCGCCATCAGGAAACCGCACTGTCGAGGGCTTCCACTCGCCGACACTCGGCCACCAGTTGCCCCCGTCGTCGTACCAGCCCGCGTCGACGCAGAAGTATTCGGCGCCGACGGCGGCCGCCGCGTCAATGAGGGGAAGCAGCTTCTCGGTCGTCGGATCGCCCATCAGGGCATTCATGTAGTCATTGAAGATGACGGGCATATGTGCATCTGGCACGCTGCGGCGTCGCATCGCACGCCGCTGGGCTGTCAGCCCCGCGATCGCGCCTTCGTATCCGGCGTCAGACACCGCAAACGAGACGGGAACACTGGTGAAGTGGCCGCCCGCACCGATTGACGTGTTCCACTGATGGTCGATGTCTGTCGGCCCCGAGACGACCAACGACACTGCGTTCTCCGCGTCGCGACGACCGTCGACCTCCCAACGCCAGGCCCCATTGTGCTCGATCTGCCACGCGAGCGCACGCCCGGTCTCTCTGTTCTCAAGAACCCCGGTGGGCAGATATTCACCGGAAGACCACGTCGACTTACTGACGGTCGTCAGCGTTCCGCGAGCGTCATGATCATGCAGAGTCGTGTTGATTTCGGGCAGGCCATCAGGGCCGTGGAGCTCAATCCACGCCCACCGGCTCTCTCCGCACCATTCCGACCGGCCGCGCAGCAGCGAGACATCGGCCATCTCTTCACCACGGGCGAGAAACGCGCCGGTGGCGAACGAGCTGACCATCTGCACGATCTGAGGGTTCTCGCCCTCGTTGGTCACGGTGGTGCTTGTCTGTACGGCGGCGACGCCATCGAATGCCTCAAAGAGACTCGTCACCGCCAGATTCGTCTGTTCATCGAACTGCACGATCGACAGTCGATTGCGTCCGTCGCCCGCTGTCGACACTGAGTGCTCGCGGTACCGCAGCCTCGCGCCAACACCGGTGTGGCTGAAGCGAGTGTTCGAGAGAGCGTGGCCGTCGCCGAGCACCATGACTTCGACGAGAGGCTGCAACCGTTCGACCACCGTACGGTCATCGAGGCCCGCTCGGCGCGTGGCGAGCGCTATCTCAGAGATACGGGCCGGCGCGCTGTCGCTGAAGTCGATCACGATCGAGATCGTCTCTGTGTTCCATCGAATAGTGTTTCGGCGAATAGACGTATCCATCAGGGCTCCTTTGCACAGGCCGTCGGCCGGGACCGAGACGGTGGTTCACGCCATGAAAACGTTGATCATTTTCGGCTGAACATGATGCTACCTGATTTGATCAACGTTTTCATGGGTTGTTACAAATCTGTGACATCGGGTGGATCCATGCCCGACACGAGCTAGCGAATAGTGCGGCCGGCCCCGCCCGCCCGAGGCGGCGCCGTGCTGTCGCGCACGATGAGATGCGGCGAGGGCGACGAGGCGTCGGCTGGCCCGTCTGCGCCCTCACGCTCAGCGACAAGGAGATGCAGCGCCGAAGCGCCCAGCTGTACAAAATCCTGAGCCATCGTGGTGAGCGACGGCGACCACAGCACAGCATGGGGGTGGTCGTCGAAGCCGACCACGCTCACGTCATCCGGCACAGACAACCCGTTCAGTTGCAGCGCCTTCATCACACCGAAGGCGATCTCATCGTTTCCCGAGAGAACGGCCGTCACATCGGAGAGACCGGCGAGTATGAGGCCCGCCTCGAAGCCCGACTGCGCCGACCAGTCGGCCAGCACCACCTCGGGCACCTTTCGCCCCGCCTCGAGCAGCGCCTCTCGCCAGCCCACGAGCCGCCCACTCGGCCGACCGGAACTCGGTACTGCGACATAGTGAACTGTCTCATGACCGAGCGAGAGAAGGTACTTGGTGGCCTCGTAACCACCCTTGTGATCGTCGAACAGCACGCGCCGTGCGGCGCGCCCATCGTTCGTCGATGTGACCACCGCAATCGGCAGCGTCTCGGGCAGCGCCGACAGCGCTCGCTCACCCTGCAGATCAAAGTCGAGAACGATGACCCCGGCGAGCGGTTGCCCCAACATCAGGTCAACCGCCGCCTTGACGTCAGCCTCGGTAGCGGAGTTCACCACCGTGATCGCCACCAGCAGGCCGGCGGCGCGCGCCGCTTCTTCGATGCCCTGAATGGTGGCAGCGTAGCCGAACCGCGTCGTGTTGCCTGCGATGATTCCCACCATCGACTGCCGCCCCCGTACAAGCGCACGGGCGGCCTCGTTCGGCCGGTACCCGAGCTCGAGAATGGCGTCGTCAACACGCTTGCGTGTCTTGTCGCTCACCGGCGTCGCCCCGGTCAGCACCCGTGAAACAGTCGGCACCGAAACCCCGGCCACCCGCGCCACATCGGCGAGAACGGGCACGCGCTCGCGGGGCCGATGATCCATGGGCCGAGTCTAGTGAGCCCGCAGTGGTCAGGCCGGCTGGGCCGCCAACTCGGTGACCTTGCCGCCCTTGATGTGCAGGCGCCGCTCGGCCCGGCGGGCCACCGCTGAGTCGTGCGTCACGATGATGAGCGTGAGCCCCTGGTCGCGCCAGAAGCTCTCGAGCAGCTCCATGATCTCGTCACGGGTATCTTCGTCGAGGGCACCAGTCGGCTCGTCGGCCAGCAGCACGTCGGGGCGCTTGACCAGCGCGCGAGCGATGGCCACCCGCTGCTGCTGCCCACCCGAGAGCTCGGCCGGAAGGTGGCTGAACCGTTCGGAGAGCCCCACAGAGGCCAGGGCGTCCTGAGACCGTTGCCGACGCTCGGCACCCGAGACACCCAGCGGCGCCAGGGCAGTCTCGACGTTCTCGAGGGCAGTGAGTGTGGGAATCAGGTTGAACCCCTGAAAGACGAACCCCACCTCTTTTGCCCTGATGGCGGCCAGTTTGCCGTCGCCGAGCTTCGAGAGCATCGACGAGCCCAGCTGCACCTCGCCTGAGGTCGGCCGGTCGAGGGCGCCGAGCATCTGCAGCAGGGTCGACTTGCCGCCGCCGGTGGGCCCCTGAATGGCAACCATCTGGCCGTCGGGAATGCTCAGATTCACCGAGTCGAGCGCCGTGATCTTTCGTTTCGACGCGTTGTAGGTCTTCGTTACGTTCTTCAGTTCGTACATGTCTGTCTCCTCAGTCGCACAGTGGTGGGGTCGATGGTCTCGGTGGCCGGATGCCCGGCCCTAGCCGACCGAACGCAGAGCCTCGGCGGGCCGCAGTCGGGCCGCACGCCAGCCACCGATCGCACCGGCGAGCAGCCCGCCCAGCACAGCGAGGCCGACAGCGATCAGGATGATGCCGAGCGTGACCGGCGCTTGCAGCGTCACAGTGGTCGACGCGACGGCTTTCGCCGCGGCACCGAACCCACCGCCTGCGCCACCCCCGCCGGGGCCGGTCGCTGCGGTGGTCGCGGCGGCTGACCCGCTGAGAGTCGGAGCAATGATGTTCACTACGAGTACTCCCACCAGACCCACCACGATGCCGATGGCACCGCCGATCAGGCCTTGCACCACCGATTCTCCGGCGACCTGGCTGACGATACGGCGATTGCTCCAGCCGACGGCCTTCAGGGTTCCGAATTCACGCGTTCGGCGGGTGACACCAGAGATCGTGAACAGGATGGCGATCAGGAACGCCGCGGCCAGCACGAGGATCGAGAGCCACGTGCCGAGGTTCGAGACGAGCGAGGAGGCGGTCGAGAGCGAGCCGGAGACGGTCGAGGCGAGGTCAGCCTGCGTGCTCACGGTTGCCGTGGGAAGCGTGCTCTTCAGGGAGGTGGCGAGCTGGTCGACGCCGCTCGAAGAGGAGGCGGTCACGTAGATGTTGCTGATCTTGCCCACGTTGCTCGAAAGGGTCTGGGCGACATCGAGGGGAATGTAGACGTTCGAGGCCGTGACGCTGTCAGAGCCCGACGACGAGACGGTGCCGACGATGGTGAAGGTGGTGCCGCCGATGCTGATGGTGCCGCCCGTGGCCAGCGAGGCCGAGGTCGCGTAGCTCGAGTCGAGCACGGCGTTGTCGGTTCCCACATCGGCCGCGGTGAGCAGGCGACCGCTGGCGAGGGTCACCGCTGAGAGCGGGCCCACTGAGGCGCCGGTGGGGTCGAGCCCGAGAACCGTGAAGTTGTCGACGCTGAACGAGCTGCCGCCCGCACCGTCGGGGCCGCCGGTCGGGGCCGTCTGAGTGGTGGAGGAGCCGGCCTGGCCGCCCAGTGCGCCGCCCGTTCCACCGGTGGTGCCCGATGTGCCCGTCGCCTGCGAGGGCAGCTGGCCGCTGAACGTCATGTTCGTGAGCGACAGCGTTGCCGTTGCGGCAGAGACGCCGCTCGTGGCTTTCACGGTGTCGAGCTGGGTGGCATCGAAGACCGTCTCGGTGCGACTCGTCGTGAGCGTCGACTGGTTCAGCGTTGTCGTGCCGCCCGCCGTCGCGCCAGAACCCGAGCCGAAGGCGAACGCCCCTGGCGCGGCTCCGGCCGTGGGTGCGACAGCGGCCTGGCTGATCGTAATGTCAGTGCCGACCCCGTAGACCGACTGCAGAACCGACGCCTGCGCGCCCTGCACCCCCGCCGAGATCGAGTTGACCAGAATGACCAGGCCAATGGCCAGGGCCATGCCGATCGAAATGATGACGGTCTGCTTTCGCCGATTGACAAGCTCTCGCCTGAGGTACGTGCCGAACATGGGGCTCCTTCGTGTGGGGTCTGACCCGACGTTACGAAGGAGTTCTATGCGCTCACCATGCCGGTGCTATGAACCACGCATGCAAACTCGCGGGTCTCCGGATGCACGGCAGCAGGCATCCGCAACCACCGGCCCGAGCAGAGCTACCAGGTGCCGGCGGGTGACGCCACTATCGGCACGTCGACGTACGACCAGTGCGCTCCGTTCGCGTATTGGCTCGAGGCCCACGGGGAGGCCCAGATGGCCTGCTCGATGACGTTCGTCGGGGCAGAGGCGGCGAAACCGGCAACGATCGCCGAGTACCCGCCGACGCTGTGCAGAGCTTCTGCGCAGTTCGCGGCGGCGGTCACGAGGGTGTCGTAGCTGCCGAAGCCGCTGCCGCCGCCCGAACCCCAGCCGTTGTTGAGCGGGTTGTTGCGGTTCCACCAGTCATCGGTGCCGTTCTCCTGGCGCATCCAGCGCAGCATCACGGTGATATTCGTGTCGCTGAGCGGAAACCCGGCGAGCGCCAGCACCAGCGTTGCCCAGTCGCGGTTGGTCGTGCCGGCGGCGAGGTTCTTGGCCGCAGACGCCGAAGCGTAGTCGTCGCGCGTCACGATGACACCCGACGCGTCGCCGGGTACCCGCACGATCTGCAGGCTGCCGCCGGCGCTCGCCTGAACGTAGCCGTCGGCCGGCGTCACGGGCGGTGGCGCCAGCGACACGAGGGCCACCAGCCCGAACGCAGCGAGGGCGGCACCCACGACCGTCACACGGGTCACCCTGTTACGGGGGGAGCGGGGCGGCCCGGCCAGAAACGAGAACACCACCTCAGGGTAGCCCCCACTACCCATAGCGGCACCTGAGTGTCAAGGTCGGGGGGCGGTGTGCCTGCGGCGGCGTACGAGCGGTTACGTTTGAGCATGGCCGTTGATCTGATCTCGCTGTCGCCCATGCAGTCGCTGGGTATCCCCATCGCACTGGTGGGGTCGGTGTTCCTCGCCCTCGGCACAGAATTCCAACACCGCGGCGTCAACAAGGTGGATGCCGCGACCACCACCAGCGCCAGAACCGGCCTGAACGTGCAGCAGTTGTTCGCGCTCGCGCGGCGCCCCTCATGGGTCATCGGAACCCTCATGCTCGGCCTCGCAGTGGTCTGCCAACTGACCAGCCTCTTTCTCGCCCCCCTCACGGTGGTTCAGCCGCTGGGCGCGCTCGCCCTGGTGATCACCGCCATCGTGAATGCTCGAACACACAAGCAGAAGCTGTCGAAGTCGACCATCCGCGCGATCGCGTTCTGCGTGGGCGGCATCGGGCTGTTCGTCACCGTGGCGGCGCTGACCACCAGTTCTGTTCCGATCGGCACGACCCAGCTCGTCATCGTGCTCATCATCCTGGCCGTTGTGGTGAGCCTTCTCATCGTGGCCTTCGTGCTCTTTCGTAAGCGCGTGAACACCGTCTTCTACATCTTCGGTGCCGGCATTCTGTTCGGCTTCGTGGCGACCCTCGCGAAACTCGTGATCGACCGTGTGCACACCATCATCAACAATGGGTTCCACCTCGTTGCCGGTGACGGCCTCACCATCGTCTGCCTCGTCGGCGTCATCGTGGCAGCCCTGTTCGGTTCGTACTTCGTTCAGACGGCCTACTCGTCGGGGCCGCCCGACCTCGTGGTGGCCGGGCTCACCGTCATCGACCCCATGGTGGGCGTGACGATCGGCATCATCGTGCTCGGCGAGGCCGCCTCGGCCCCGTGGTGGGCAGGCATCGTGTTCGTGATCGCCGGCGGCCTCGCGGTGTACGGGGTCATTCAGCTGGCCCGGCGGTCGCCCATTGCCGCACCCGTCTGAGCGAAGAGCATCCCTTCCCGTTCTGGCCGGCACCGGTGCATGCTTGAGGCATGGATGCACTGCGACTCACCCTCCTGGCCGAGCAGATTGCCACAGCACTACCCGCCAGCACCCAGGGGCAACCGTTCGGCGAGGGTACCGAGGTGTTCAAGGTCGTGGGCAAGGTGTTCGCTATCGTCGGATCCCGCGACAACCGGCCGCTCGTGACGCTCAAGTGCGCACCCCCGCACGCCGAAGCGCTTGTGGCGCAACACCCGAGCGTCACCCCGGGGTACCACATGAACAAGCGGCACTGGATCTCGGTCATCCCGGGCGAGGAGACCACCGAGACGCTTCTCGAAGACCTCATCGGCAACTCGTACGACATCGTGGTGGCGACGTTGCCCCGTGATCGCCGGCCCGGGCGGCCTGTCTAGGCTGGGGTCATGGCTACAGTCATTCTCGTGCGGCACGGCCGCACCACAGCGAACGCCAGCGGAGTGCTGGCCGGTCGTACCGCAGGGGTCAGGCTTGACAAGGTGGGCGTCGGCCAGGCCGAGCGCACCGGCGAGCGACTTGCTGCGGTGCCGTTGGTGGCCGTGGTGTCGAGCCCTCTGGAGCGCTGCCGCCAGACGGCGAAGCTCATTCTCGACCGCCAGAACGGCTCGCCCCTGGCCCCCATCGACCGCGGCATCACCGAGTGCGACTACGGGCAGTGGCAGGGCAGGCCGCTCAGCGAGCTGTCGAAAGAGCCACTCTGGTCTGTGGTGCAGTCGCAGCCGTCGGCCGCGGTCTTTCCCGGTGGCGAGTCTCTGGCTGCCATGCAGGCCCGCTCGGTGGCGGCGATCCGCCGCCACGACGCCGCCATTGAGGCCGAATACGGCCCGGGCGCGGTGTGGGTGGCCGTGAGCCACGGCGACATCATCAAGTCGATCCTCGCCGACGCGCTCGGCATGCACCTCGACCTCTTTCAGCGCATCAACGTGGGGCCGGCCTCGGTCTCGATCGTGCGTTACTCGGCCAGCCGCCCCGACGTGATCGCCACCAACACCGATTCGGGCGACCTCTCGTGGCTGCGGGCGACCCCGGCGACAACCGACGCGCACGTGGGCGGCGGAGCAGGCCACGAGGCGCCATCCAGCGATTCTGGCTCATAAAATATTCTCATGCCCACTATCGTTCATGAGTTCGCCTGGCCCGACCGGCTCGTCGTCGGCACTGTCGGCCACCCCGGCGCTCGCACGTTCTACCTGCAGGTGCGAACCGGCGCCCAGATCGCCAGCGTTGCCCTCGAGAAGGAGCAGTCGGCGCTGCTCGCCGAGAAGGTCGACGAGATTCTCGATGAGCTGATGGCCGGCGAGGGTAACCCCTACAGCGTGCCCACCATCACCCCGATCGAACTGGTCGACAATGAGCCGCTCGACCAGCCGGTCGAGCAGGAGTTCCGTACCGGCGCGATGAGCCTCGGCTGGGATCCGTCGACCGCGCAGGTCGTCATCGAGGCATACCCCCTGGTCGAAACCGACACCGATCAGGGCCAGGGTTTCGACCCCGACACCGACGAGCCGGCCGAGAAGCTGCTGGTTCGCATTCCCGTCGGCACCGCGCGGGCGTTCGCGAAGCGCACCCGCGAGGTGGTCGGGGCTGGCCGGCCACTCTGCCCACTCTGCGGCAATCCCATCGACGGCGACGGGCACATCTGCCCGGTTCCCGGCGAGGTCTGATGCCCGAGGCCGACGTGTTCGACGGTGCCCTCGACATCACCGGTCGCATCACGACGGCCTCGAATGGAACGTTTCTCGCCCAGCTCGGCGATGTCGACGTGGTGTACAAGCCCATCTCCGGCGAGCGCCCGCTCTGGGACTTCCCGAGCGGCAACCTGGCGAACCGTGAGGTGGCAGCCTACCTCGTCTCAGAGGCGTTCGGCTGGAACGTGGTGCCGCGCACGTGGCTGCGCGACGGGCCGTTCGGTGAGGGCATGGTTCAGCTGTGGCAGGAGGCCGACCCCGAGCAGGAGGCCGTCGACCTCGTGGCACTCGACGCGGTGCCAGAGGTGGGGTGGCGGCACGTCTTCGAGGGGCGAGACGAAGACGATCATCCCGTTGCCCTCATTCACGAAGACTCAGTCGCCCTCAGGCGCATGGCCGTGTTCGACATCGTCGTGAACAATGCCGACCGCAAGGGGTATCACATTCTGGCGATGCCCGACGGGCACCGCCACGGCGTCGACCACGGCCTCACTTTTCACGTCGAACACAAACTGCGCACGGTGCTGTGGGGCTGGCTGGGCGACGACCTCGAGCCTGACGAGGTCGCGGGGGTCGAGCGGGTGCGCGAGGGTCTGGCCGGTGACCTCGGCGCACGACTCGCAGAGCTGATCAGCCCCGTCGAGTTGCTAGCTCTGGGCCGCCGGTGCGACCGGCTGCTCGCGAACCCACGGTTTCCGGCGCCGCGGGGGCAGATGCCCGCGATGCCGTGGCCACTGTTCTGACCTGGCCCAGTTCGCCCGAGCCGAGCCGGATACGCTCAGCGCGCCCAGAGCCCGCCCGAACGGCCGAACAGCTCATCGAACCCGCTGCCGGCGGCACCGAAACCGCCGCCCGGTTTGCGTGAACCGAGGTACGAACCGACCACCGCCGCACCGAGATCGTCGGCTTCGGGCGCGACGACCGTGCCGCCCACCCGCCGGGCCATCGAGTCGATGAACCGGGCCAAGCCCGGGTCGTCGCCCAGCCTGAAGAACGAGGTGTGCGCTCCGAGCCGCATCGAGTTGTCGAGCTCGCGCACCGCATACGCCACGGTCACCGGGTCGGGCGGGTAGTTGAAGTACACCTCGCCGTTCGGTTCGAGGTGCGACGTGGGCTCACCGTCGGTGACGATCAGCAGCACCGGCTGCGCAGTGGGATGTTTACGAAAATGACGATTGGCGAGCAGCAGGGCGTGGTGCAGGTTCGTGCCCTTCTCCCACATGGCATCGAGGCCGATGAGCTGCTCGATCTGCATCACCTCTGCCGCCCGCCCGAATCCGATCAGCTGCAGTTCGTCGCCGCGGAACCGGCTCGTGATGAGCGTGTGCAGAGCAAGCGCGGTGCGCTTCATGGGCACCCACCGACCATCCATCGCCATCGAGAACGACGTGTCGACGAGCAGCGCGACACACGCCTGCGTTCGCGCCTCGGTCTCGTGAACCTCGACGTCACCGATTTCTATGCGGATGCCCGAACCTGTCGGTCGCCCCTCCCCCGCCGTGCGAGTGAGGGCGTTCGTGATCGTACGCGTCACATCCCACGGTTCAGTGTCGCCGAACGCCCACTCGCGGGTCGCACCGGAACGGTCGCCCGCAGCCCCAGCCTGCCGCAGGTCGCGGTTGCCCTGGCGTCCCGAGAGCTTCTCGGCCACGTCGCGCAGCAGTGCTTTCCCGAGCGCACGCATGGCCTTCGGGGTCAGCTTGTACTGCCCGTCAGACCCGCGTTTCATGGTGCCCGACTCGTGCAGCGCCTTCTCGAGCTGCTGCAGGGCGCGGGCGTCGACGGTGGCCTGATCGCCGAGCTGGCGTGTGAGCTTGTCGAGGTCGAGATCGTCGAGCCGCGAGCCGTTGTACGACTGCGACAGCTGCTCAGACAGCTCGTCGAGATCGGCGAGGTCTTGGAAGACGCCGGTGCCGTCACCGAGCCCGAGGCCCTCTTGACCTTCCATTCGCTCGGAGCCACCCCAGTTCTCGCCCGGGCGGAGCGACTGCAGGTTCTCGTCGAGCTGAGCGAGCGACTGCATCAGCTCGGGGCTGCCGAAGGCCTGCTGGGCGAGGGCGTCGAGCTCGTCGCGCTGCTCCTGGGTCATCGAGTTGCGCATGCGCTGGGCCGCCGCGGCGCGCTGGGCGAGCGTGTCGAGCAGCTCGTCGATCGTCTGCGGGTTCTCCGGAAAGTAGTCGGCGTGCTTCTGCATGAACTCGTCGAACTGCTCGGGGGTGTCTGTGCCGCGAGTGTGGGCGTCGAGCAGCGCGTTGAGGTCGTTCAGCATCTCGGCGATGGCCGCGCGGTCGTCATCTGTCGCGTTCTCGAGCGCGTTCTTCATGCCGGCGAAACGCTGGTCGAGCATCTCGCGGCCGAGCAGGTCTTTGATCTTCTCGAAGTCGGCCCGGGCAGCGCCGCTCTGCCAGTCGTAGCCGTTCAGTTCACTCACGGCGGCGGCAGGCGACGCCGGCAGGTTGTCGAGCTGCATCTCGGCCAGGGCCCGATCGCCCTCGTCGAGCCCTGCATCGCGGGCGAGTTGCTTGCGCTCGGCGAGCACGGCCGAATCGAGCAACTGCTTGATCTCCTGCAGCGTGCCGTCGAGGTTGTGCTTCTGAGCGAGCTCCTGCCGGCGCTCCGCCACCCGGCGGGCCAGGTCGTCGAGCCCGGCGCGGTCTTTGCTCCCGCGACGCAGGAACTCGCGCATCGCCTGCTCGGGCGAGTAGCCCGCCATGACGTCTTCGCCGATGGCATCGAGGGCCTCGGTGAGGTCGACGGGCGCCGCCAGCGGATCGGGGCCCCCGGCGTACCTCGCATAACGGGTGGCCCGAGACAGCCGCCGGTTCGTTCTAGCCATAGATGGCCTCTCCCCCGCCGCTCTCCTTGCTCACCTTGCGGGAGAGGTACAGACCCTCGAGCGCCAGCTCGATCGCGCCGGCCCGTTCACCCTCGGTACTCGCGCCCAGCCGCCCAGCGATCTCGTCGTACAGCTCCGACTCACCGAGGGCCGGCAGGCCCGCCAGAAAGTCGCGGGCGGCGACCTGCTCGCCGGTCGTGACCATGGCACCGCTCTCGAGGGCATCGACCAGCACACTGAAGTCGATTCCCCTGAAGTGCTCCCTGACCGTCTCGGCCGTGGCCGTTCGCAGCAGGTGGTCGAGAATCTCGTCGGCCCGGTCTTCTTCGCCCGACTCGAACTCGATCTTGCCGCCGAGCACGTCGACAGCCGTCTCGAGGTCGATCGGCCGCGCCACGGCCTGCTCCTCGCCCTGCCGCGTGGCCCGGTGAATGGCCGCCGCGGCCACCGTCTCGGCGCCCGCGATGGCGAAGCGCGCGCTCACGCCGCTCCGCTGGTCGACGGCGCTCGAACCCCGCAGCGCCCGAGTGAACCGGGCGAGAATCTCGACGAGGTAGTCGGGAACCTCGGCGACCAGGTCGGCCTCCTGCCGGATCACTGCGATCTCGTCGGCCAGCTCGGTGGGGTAGTGCGTGCGAATCTCTGCGCCGAACCGGTCTTTCAGCGGCGTGATGATACGCCCGCGGTTCGTATAGTCTTCGGGGTTCGCACTGGCCATCACGAGCACGTCGAGCGGCAGTCGCAGCACGTACCCGCGAATCTGAATGTCGCGCTCCTCCATCACATTCAGCATCGCGACCTGAATGCGCTCGGCCAGGTCGGGCAACTCGTTGATCGCCACGATGCCCCGGTGGCTGCGCGGAATGAGACCGAAGTGAATGGTCTCGGGATCACCCAGGCTCCGCCCCTCGGCGACCTTCATCGGGTCGACATCGCCGATCAGGTCGGCCACGCTCGTGTCGGGCGTCGCGAGCTTCTCGAAATACCGCTCTTCCCGCGCGCGCCAGGCCACCGGCAGGTCATCGCCGAGTTCGGATGCCCGGCGCCGGCTCTCGCTCGTGATGGGTTCGTACGGGTGTTCACCGAGCTCAGACCCATCGATCACCGGCGACCACTCGTCGAGCAGCCCCACCATCGTGCGGAGCAACCGCGTCTTGCCCTGGCCGCGCTCACCCAGCAGCACGATGTCGTGCCCTGCTATCAGGGCCCGCTCGACCTGGGGTATCACTGTCGACTCGAACCCGTGCAGGCCCGGCCACGTATCACGCCCCTCGCGAAGCGCAGAGAGCAGGTTGTCACGAATCTCTGCACGCAGGGTTTTCTGCACATGCCCCCCTGTACGGAGGGCGCCGACGGTTGTCAAGGCTGGTCGCATCACCTCCGCAATGCTACGCCTGCACGCCTGAGGCGGAATATATTTTGTATGTACAACCTTTCATCAAGTGCCGACTCGCCTCCTGTCGACAAGCCTCAAGAGAAAGCCGAAGCAGTGACCACCCAACAGACGGCTGTTGAAAAGCACTACCTGATGTCTCCAGAAGAAAACGTTCAGCGCATCATGAAGACCGGCACAGTGTGGTTCGCTGCCGCTGTCGGTTCGATCGCCGTTGTTCTCGGCCTGCTGCTCGCTTCGGGCTGGCGACCTGCTCTGCTGACGGGCGGTGTGCGGCTGCTGTTCTGGGTCGCTTCGTCGCTTGTGGCACTGAGTGTGGGGCTGATCGGATGGTCGGGGTGCCCCATTCTCGAAGTCGACGTACCCACGGCCGACCGCAACAAGTCGCGCACCATGCAGCTCGGCACCATGATGTTCATCGTGGGCGGGGCGGCGGCACTGCTCGCGATACTACTGGGGCCCGCCCGGTAGCTCCCTCAGCACCTCGAACATCGCGCTCTCGATCTCGCTCAGGGTCTCTACCGATCCGTCGGCGATCCAGTGCTCGAACGAGAGGCGAAAGACGGTCACTCCCGACTCGGCCGCGAGTGAGGCGGCGGGCTCGGTGACACCCCGTTCGCGGAGGGCCGCCGCGAGAACGCCCGCGAGCGATGCCATCTTCAGCAGCTCACGCTCCTGCAGCTCGGGGTGGGCGGCGATGACCTTCTGGCGAAGGCGGGAATACGGGCGACGTTCTTCGTTGAAGACGTGCGATGCCCGGCACACCCCCGCAACCGATGCTGCGACGATATCGAGGGGCCGGGCATCCGGAGCCGCGGCAGTGACGCCGTCGATGAAACCCTGCCGAAATTCTTGCTGGCCGCCGAAGAGCACCTCGCGTTTGTCGGTGAAGTAACGGTAGAACGTGCGCTCGGTGAGCCCCACCGCTGCCGCGATGTCGGCGACGGTCGTCTCGTCGAAGCCGTTCGCCACGAACAGCTCGAGGGCAGCCTTCTGCAGGCGCTCGCGCGCCGCGGGTTCCCATCGTGCCATGCGTCGATCATACCCGGCGGAAACTGGTGATGACAGAACCTGACATGAGGACTAGAGTGGCTTTCGGAACCGATGACAGGTTCTGACATCGAGAGCCCGACCGGCGAACGGCGGGCAGACAGGGGCACCACTCATGCGCGTCTTCATCACAGGGGCATCCGGCTGGATCGGCTCTGCCGTCACCGACGAACTGCTCGCGAACGGCTACCAGGTTCTCGGGCTCGCCCGGTCTGACTCCTCGGCAGAAGCCCTCGAAGCGAAGGGCGCCGAAGTGCTGCGCGGCGACCTCGACGACCTCGAGGCGCTGCGGTCGGGTGCCTCATCGACCGATGCCACCATTCACCTCGCGAACAAACACGATTGGGCCAACCCCGCCGTGTCGAACAAGGCCGAGCGCGAGGCCGTCGAGACGATCGGCGAGGCGCTGGCCGGATCGAACCGAAAGTTTCTGCTCGCCTCCGGCGTGGCCGGGGCCGTCGCCGGCCGAGCACTGACCGAAAACGACGCGTCGCCGTTTCACGGCCTCGAGTCGCCCCGCGGCGGCAGCGAGAACCGCGCCCTCGAGTACGTCGAGCAGGGTGTCGGTACCGTGAGCGTGCGATTCGCGCCCACCGTGCACGGGGCCGGCGACCAGGGCTTCGTGAAGTTCATCGTCGACGCCGCGCGCGCCAACGGCTTCTCGGGCTATGTCGGCGATGGCGCGAACCACTGGCCGGCGGTTCACCGTTCAGATGCCGCGCGTGTGGTGCGTCTGGGCCTCGAGAAGGCTGCCCCGGGCACGCTGCTGCACGCCATCGGTGAGCAGGCCATCCCGACCCGCACCATCGCCGAGGCCATCGGGCGCGGGTTGAACCTGCCCGTGCGCTCGATCGACCCCGGCGAGGCCACGGCGAAGCTCGGCATGATCGGTGGCTTCTTCGCGATGGACATCCCCGCGTCGTCGGCGCTCACCCAGCAGCTGCTCGGCTGGACCCCCACCGGCCCGACCCTCGTCGATGACCTCGACGCCGGTTCGTACTTCGCGTAGCCCGTCACCCTGTCTCTTATACACATCT
>NZ_JASJXO010000023.1:0-52161 GCF_035018625.1 Subtercola sp. RTI3
AATACGAGACCATCATGAACAGATCAGCCGCAATCGCGGCGTGACTAGAAAGTGTCACCTACTCGTGCAGCAGACCCATATGCGCTGGGCAAGTTGGAATACTGCCGTAGCTAAAAGTCATCGAATGCGTGCCAACAGTGAGAGTGTCACCCTCTTTGTAGAAGTCGGCATCAAGAGCGATGATTGTTCCGTCTAGGGACACACAGTAGACGCAGCTCCGTTCGCTCTTCCTGCAATACCATTCCTTGCCAGTGACAGTGCCTGATTGAGTCCAAGCAGCCACGTCGGCAAATCCCTGTGCTCTCGTTACTTCCGTCCTAGCTATTCGGTCAGCCCTATAGGTAAGCGCAGCACCCATGACGATCTCGATACGCGCTTGGAGCTGGTCGTCGTCTTCGTTGCTGTCGATCCCCTCGCTCACGGTCGCTCTGAGTTGCTTCTCCGTTTCGGCATTCACATCCTCAGCGATCTTCTGTGATCGTTGCTGGTAGTAGTTCATGACGTCTGGCGTTGTGGGATTGAACATGCTCGGATCGAGGTTTAGGTCACCCGTAGCTCCCTTACCTGTCTCGACGATGAGCGCGTAGATGATTGGAGCGATCGCGAGTCGCATCGCATCGTTGTAAGCGCTCCAGACAAGTAGCGCAGCGAGATAGTCCTTCTTGTCACGTCTGGATACTGGAGCGGTGTCGTAGTCCTTCAGATGGTTCGTGGCGGCATTGCCAAGGATCTCTTGACGTTGTCGCTCGAACTGCTGACGTAGGGCTACTAATAATTGCTGCTGGTAGATCTCACCCCGCGCGCTGTACTTCGCTGCTTTGGCTTCACCACGTCGATCACGAGCTGTTTCAATCTCGTCCGGCGTCAGTTCTTTTTTTTTACCCCTGTGAGGGATTTGGTCGGAGCTTCAGTGAGGTCATCGTCGTCATCTTTATCTGGATCTTCTGGGTTCTCGACGTCGACGTCTGGAGTGGACTCATCATTAGCGAGCACGTCCTCAAGTGAGACGGCGCCCTTACCCATGACGATGATGTGCTCACCTAATCCACCAGGTAGCGGCTTCTCGCCGTACATCGTTCGCACTTCGTCTTTAGTCCACCATTTATCCACACCACCGAGCGCTGCAGCTAGTTTCGCTTCAACATCTTCAGGTACTGGATTGACGTACTCGAGTTCAAGCGCCGGGTCATAGACCTTCACGAGTGTCTGGTTTACCTGCCGCACGAACTGACGAACACGAGGAACGACGTTGACGACGGCGTTTACGTAGAAGCCGGCTTCGAGGTTTGAACGGTTGACGTTCTCCACTGAGCCGATCATGCCTGGAGAGACCTTGAACATCGCGAGGATCTCGTCGCGGCTGAACTTACGGCTTTCAAGGAAATCGAGGTCTTGCTGGTTGAGCATCCATGGCGTCGCTTTGCCGCCCTCTATAAGAAGAGGCTTGAACGCATTGTCAGTGCCAGTGTGGTCGTCCTTGAACTGTTCTTTCCACCTTGCGTAGTTCGTATCGTCTAGCGGCTTGTCAGTAGAGAAGATGAGGCTGGGACGCGCCCCATTCGCGAACATGTTCTGGTTCCATTCCTTCATCTGCTCTTCGAGATTGATCGTCGCTGCTGACGCGGCAATGATCGAGCGTCCGTTATATGGGTTGAACGGATCAGGATTGAGGTCACGGATAAATGAAGCAATCGGGTATTCGATGTTGCCGAACTTCACGATGCTGCGCGAGTAGGTTTCGCCCAACACGAACGTGGTGACATGAGCAGGAAAGATGTCGAGAGCAGCTGGTAGTTTTCCTCGTTCTGGCGTGAATGGATCACCGTCGAGACCGCGCATGAAGATGTAGCTCTCCCCCACGACGTTCATGTAGGTGAAGTGGAGCTGTCTCATTTGCTCACCGGTATGGATTGAGTTCGGTCCATCGATCAACTCAAGGATCTCCATGTCGGGACCAGACGTGACGTCTATCTTGGTTCCATCAGGCAACTTGCGGACGAGCTTCAGCTCAACCGCTGCGCTTGGCTCAGCGATAGCGCTGTTGGCTGCGAAGACCCAGCCAGTTAGGGCAGCGAGCTGAGCGGGCTTGTCTGTGTACCCACTAATGGCTCCTGAGATACCGGGATAGATGACACCGTCACCATCAGGATTCAGAGCCGGTATAAGAGCCTTGCTACGTCCAGCAATTGCTTGAGCTAATCTGAGCCTAATTGGTGAACGCTTTGCCATAAAGAATGTTTGTTGCCCTATTTATGATTCTATTTTGATATTAACATCAATCCCTTTTCTCTTAAATAGCGAAACTAAACCGCTCTAGGCGCTGCGCACTCGAAAGACGTACTCCTCGGGATGTGGCGTATAGAAACACAGGATAGTTGCGTCCGCTTCGTCAGGTGATCTGAAGCCACGCTTCTTGTAGTCGTCTTTACTCTCAACGCCGCGCCTGCCCTTCGTATCCATGCGCCACAGACGGCTGGAAAGCTCCATCAGAACGTCGTCGTTCATGTCGAGCTGGATCGTCGGCATGATCGTTGCCATATAGAACCAAGCCTCGCTTATGAGGTTCGGGTACTTGTCTGAATCATCGGGTTTGGAACCGAAGTTGATCGGCATGACGTTATAGCCGCGCTTGATCATTTCGTCAGTCACTCCCCCACCGACGCCAGTGTCGTCGATCTTGATGAGGATCTTCTTGTCGTAGCCGGCGAACTCTTCTAGACGGTCACACACCTCTGTCGTGCGCAGTTTCGTGTAGCTCTTGGTATCCAGAAGCTTGAGACCTTTGCGCTTTTTGAAGACGGTTCTGTCGCTACCCATGCGAGCAATGTCAGCTCCGATTTCGATCGCACCTTCGTCGTTCACTTTGCGCTTCATGGCGTCGAGCACTCCGGTACGGCTGATGATTGCGTTCTCAGACTGTCCTACGGGCTCGCCTAACCACGTGTGTGCGTACGCTTCTGGGTCTTTGGCATCTTCATCGCGTTCGAGCTTCAATGTGTCAGGTAGAAGCCCTGCGCGTTCGAGAACGTCGAAGTTGACCTTTGCCGCAAACGTCTTAGCTGGTTTGTTGATGACGTAGCGGACGTGCACTGGGTCAAGCTCGTTCAAACGGTTGTAGCTGAAGATCAGTTGGCTACCCGTCTTACGAATAGTCGGTGCAAGTACCTTGAGCGATGCCTTACTAATGCTCTGGGCTTCTTCCACCCAAGCGATGTCGATTCCTTCCATCGACTTGATTTCGTTGACGTTGTGACGAAGTCCGCTGAATATGAATTCGGTCCCAGTGATGCGGTTGCGTATCGTCTTGTCGGTCACCTCATAGTCGGTGAAGCCGTACTGATCGATGATGTCTCGTAGGAGCTTGTGTACGGAGTCAGCGACCGTCTTTTGAATCTCACGAGTCGCCAGGATGCGAAGACGCTTCCCGCGACCTCTCAAGATCAACGCGAGAGCTATGTGCTGCGACTTACCTGAACCACGCCCACCGTAGAAGACGATGTTGCGCCATTCTTCGTTGAATAGCTCTTTGAACTCAACTAGAAACTGGATCTTGACTGTCGGGTGATCCACCGCCAATGAACTCCACAAGCGCAGTTATTGGCTTGTCTTTAGTGGTGTGATCAATCGCTGAACGCTCAACCCATTGGTCGAAGTTGTTATTCAAACTGAACTTCGCGCCGTTGGCTGCGGAGGTATAGAGCTGACCCTCTGTGTAAGCCTCTAAACGAGCCTTAGCGTCTTGTATCGGGAGGAAAAAGTCCTCTCTTTTGCCGTAGTTGAGCAGAGTCTTTCGATCTACTTTTAGGTGATAAGCCAGTCCCGACATCAAGTAGGGCTTTTGCTCCGTCATGACCTCGCGAAGTGCGAAAGTTGCGTTGCCTTTAAGAGCAGTGCCGACCTTGACCATGCGCTCTTCGATATGAGGATCGCAGTCGTCGAAGTAACTATTGATTGCTACCTGGAGTTCAGCCGAATTCTTGAATAGAAGTGGTCGACCCATTGTTGCTTGGGTGTCTTCGTTTTCTTCAGCTGGAGTTTCAGGTTCTGCCATGTGCGTCTATTTATGCACAGACCTTTAAATTTGTGAAGAGCTAAACGAGTAGGGATCGAGTGGAAAGATACTTTTGAGACAGCAACTTCGTCTTGCCCGAGCTTGTATTTTTTCTCCACACTCGCCCGTTGATGTCCCGCACAAAGATGTAAATAAAGGAGTTCACTGGGAATGGCGGCGGCTCGTCAAAATTGATCAAATGGGAAATATGTAGCTTGGGAGGGATAGTAGGAACACTTCCGTGCTGGAATTGATGCGTGGTGATAGCAGTGCCCGTTGGAGTTCTAACCTGGATCGAGACCCGAGGCAAGGGCGCATCGGATCCATTGAACATGAACACCTTTATGTGCTCGAAGAATTTTCCATCCGAGTCAACCTTCTTCTCCAAGTAGACCGAGAACGCGTCTACCTGCGCCCTGTCCTTACGTCGTCGTTCAGAGACGAAAAGGCTGATCGCCAAGAAAACGGACGCCGATGTGAGGATGCTTCCCACCCAACCTGGTGCGTTTCCCCAATCGATCGTTGACCACCAATAGTTCCAACCGCCCCACATTTGATCCCACCAGCTCATGATCAAAAGCTACTTGATACCAATCGTCATATAAGTCGGGTCGACTCCGGTCTGCCCCGCTGGGATGAAACGCTCGAATGCAATTTGAACTTCGTCGAGCGAGTACACCGAATGAGTAGCCAGGTTGTTGTCGTCGTAAACGTCGACCTTGATCCGCATGCTTACGATGTTGGAAAAAGCCAGAACCGTGTTTGTCGCGGCGTCGTAGTTGTCGATGGTGGTGTTGAAGTTATCAGAGAACAAAGTTCCCGTAGTCGTCTCATCGGTCGATCCTGGCTCCACAGTAAAGACCGCGGCGGTGCCGTAGTTCAAGCCGATTGTCCTGAGGTCACCCAACAGCTTTGAGGTGTACTCGTTGCCCTGCCCGCAGTAGATGGTGAATTCGTTGTCGATCACTTTGAGTGCGCTCGGGCTTTGGTTGCGAGCGACGAGGTTGAGGTATCGAGTCAGGTTGCCGACGAACTCACCGTTGAACAGTGCGATCGAAGGCTTCACATCCTGATTCTTTATCGGAGCGTTCAGCGGGAGTACTGAAGGGCGGAAGATTAGAAGTCCCGGTCCCAATCCATCCATGGCACTCGGGTATGCATAGGTACTGATGTACGTCGGGTCAAGAACAGTCTCGTCATAGCCCCCGCCCGCTTGGTATGCCTGAACTGCGTACCAAGCAGCTAGTGGATCTGCGAACCCTGCCTTGTTGTTCACCACAAAGTCAGTCGCAGCAGCAGGAACGTTGTGTGCGCCATTTGTTGCTGTCGGGCTTGTAGTGACAGGCGTAGATGTCGGTAGGTTCTCGCCCAAATTCGACATTGAATTATCTGGAGCGCATCCGGCTAGCAGCGCAGCTCCGGCAAGTAGCGCTGAGTAGCCAGCTAGCCTCAGTTTCTTTTTCGCCATCGTGTGCTCCTGTTAGTTGAAAATTGCTTTCGACCTGCGGTGCTAACTAAGAACCCGCTTGAGACAGTCGTGTTGAGTGAGAACGTATCTTCCGCGCGTCGATGGTTACTATGAGGCTTCAGGAGAACCAGTACCGTCGACCGAAAAGCCCATCGTGTACGCAATGAATTGAGTTCCCTCAAGTGTTTGAACGGTTGAACGAATCACCTGTATGGTCTGCGTCTTCTGCTTTGAAGATGTGCCGTCCATCTTGTAGTCCATCACGTCAACAGTGACGTTTATGTAGTCAATTGGATGACCTGAAGGATCCGAACCCGATGTCGGATTTTCTGCGCTGGCAAACATGTACCTAGTACTGAGGTAGGTGTTGCCAGGATCTCCGAGAACCGTATCAATGTCCGATTGATATCGCCGGTCGGGAGCGCCATTGGCGTCGACCACAAAGTAGTAAAGTCCCCCGTCAATCTTTGCCCCAAGGTCGCTACCTGAATGAATCCATCCCTGGTTCATCAGGTTGTACCAATCGAATCCAGGGATCGCACCGATATCAGTCAGCGCGGGGTCATCTTGTGGTGTCGGCGGCTGAAGCACAGCCATATCTGACTTTGCCAGCGCGTAGGAATATCGATCAGCAAGGGACAACTTCGCAAAAGCCTGCACCGTCATCCCGTCCATAGCCGCGACTGTCGTTGTCTGCTTTAGTACTGGAGCTGTCGCCGTAAATTGTCCAGCGTGAAGGCTCGCAGCTGCAGACCCGGCTGGTGCTGAAGATGACGCAGCAGTGTTATCGATTACTTGATTTTGGGGAGTATCGACACCGTTGCTGCAGCCAACAAGAAGCATTGTTATCGCGATTACCCCGGCTCCAGCAAAGATAGGCAGTCTCATGATTCCCCCATGGCAGTTCCTTTGAACTTATCTGGCCATGGGTATTTCGCGCGTCCCCTCTAAGTGGGGGCAAATCATCAAAAACCTAGTTGACGATCCAGCCAGTCCCGTTCGAATAGATCTTGTAGAAACCGTACGCGGTGCTAATCACCTTGCTTGATGTCGATCCATTAATCATTTCGCCCGAGGCTGGGGTGATCGTAATATTGCTCGTCGCTGCGTTCCCCGTCTCATCCACGATGACTAACTCAGCACCCGTGTTTCCCACTGCAGTGAAAAGCGTGACGATTCGAGGCGCGGTGAGGGCTGTGTACGCAATTCGGTAGTCGGAGTTCAGAGCGGTATAGGCGACGTTACTCACGGTCGTGCGGTGTGGCTTGAAGCCACCCGAAAGCATCATGTAGCCGAATGAAACGGCACCGCTTGTAGTAATTGGAAAAGCAGTTCCAGCCGCCCTGTTTCCCGAGTTTGAGAGGACGACGCCCAAATCTGTTGTTGCTGATTGCTGCGTCACTGATTTGTAGCCAGAAGAGATTATTTGCCAGTTAGCTCCGTCTGATTGAACAATAGCGAAGGCATATTGAGCTGACAATAAGAAGGTCGTAGCACCCTCGATCGTTTGAGATGACGTTGTGGCAATAGTGACGATGCCCGTGTTGATGTTCTTGATCGAATAGATGCGTCCCGTTATTCCAACGGCTGTAGGCAACGTGTGTGTGAGCGGACTGCTCGAGTTCGACAAGAGGGTGAAATACGTTACGTCTAGGGTCGTAGCGGCGGTGACGATCAACACATTGCTTGCGAATGAACCGAGGGTCTGCAAAGACGAGGTGGCTGATGCGGATCCTCCAAATGATGCGTACCCGGTATCGAGAGCAACGCTCGCCGTCGTAGACGTATCACCGGAGTTACGAAAGGCGAGTGTCTTGCCAGAGAATCCACTTCGGAAGGTCGGCACGCCGTTGTTTTGACCGAAGTAGAAGCCTCCGTTACCTATGTTGATGGCGTTCCGAGTGTCACCTCCGACTGTTGAAACGAGCAACGTTCCGGTAGTCGTATAGGTCGAGAGGGACACCACCCCTGAGAAACCTTTGTTGCCAGCGATCGCACTCTGGGTTGTGGTCAGATCGATGAAGTTCTGCGTACTCGATCCAGTACCGCCATTGGCGACTGGAAGTATGCCAGTTACATTTGCGGTGAGTGAGATTGAATTCAGAAGTGCAATAGTACCTAGACCAAGATTTGCTTGCGATGTCGCGAGACTAGCTAGGTCGCTGAGATTGTTGGAAATCATCAACCCACCAAGACTCGATGCAGTTGTAGGTACCTGACCAAAAGTCGCGGCGTCAGTCGCAGCTGTGCCGCTGGCAAGCCCTGTTATCTTCTTTGCGTTCAGAGGGACATTCGAGGCAACGGGATTAGCAGTCGCGATAGCCGAGAGATCCGTTGTCGATGCTAGAGAGCCAACCATTGATGCCGTGTAATCGCCGGAAGCAGCAACGACCGCTCCAGTTCGCCCAAATGCACTAGTTACTGCGCCACCAGTGTGAACGTACCGCGCATCCAGTTGGACGAGTGATTCATCCCCGGAGAATGTGTTCCACCCGCCAGATCCATCCGCAATAAGGACCTTCCCCGATCCTGAAATTGGCAGTGCTATCGAGCTGGCAGAAGTCCCGTTTATCTTGCCTCCAATAGTGACCACGTTTGCCGACGTATCCAGCTTCTTTATGCCTATCTGTGCGACGTAACCGAGACTGGTCGGCAAGGTGACCGCGACGGCTCCCGAAGTTGCATCGATTTGATATGCCACACCACCTATCGCGGTGAATGAGCTTGTCTGCGTGCTCGTGCTCGTCAGCGGGTTGCTTGTTGGTGCTGTCGAAAGCGCGCGGGAAACCTCCTGCCAGCTGGTCCCGGTCCACTGCAAAGAAACAACGTCGACCGAATTTGGGTTAGTTGACAAGATAAGACCGCCCTGAGCAAACACAGCGTTTGACCATGTAGCCGCTCGTGATCCAGCAGAGTCTTGCGTAAGCATCAAAGTGAGGAGGTCACCGTTAGATCTACCCGCAGCCAGGGCGCCAGTGATATTTCCAGTTAGCGTTGCCGCAATGGTGTCTCCATTTAGCCGGTCGAAGGTGACTGCACCTGTAATGCTTCCTTGTAAATAGAAGCCCTGCGGATTGACGGCAAAGCTGTTCCGAACGACAACGTTCGGTCCGATTGTTGCCCCGCCACTCAAGCCCACCGGGTTCTGGTTGGAGTTGAAGTTCGGCATGTAGTTGTTGTGGATGTTGATCGCATCCCACAGAAATGCGCCTGAGAACGTTATTGCGTACTGCTGGTCACGATTTGATTCGTCGTTCCAAAAGGCGTTGTGAGCTATCTCACCGTTTACTTGTCCGCCAAGTAGCTCGAACAGAATTGCCGGGTGAATGAGTGAATTAGTGCTGTCAACGTTGTTGTGATTGAAGGTATTTGCGAGGATTGCAAATCGCGTCGATAGGGCTGATACTCCTTGGTTGCCTCGGTTTATACGGATGCCTGTCAGGATGTTGAAGTCAAAATTGCAACCCATCACTAGAGGGGCTACAGCTGCTCCGAGTTGAAGTCCATCACCACAGCCGCTGAAGCTACAGTTGACGATTTTCAAGCCTCTTACGGTTCCGAACCCAAATGATCCATTGTCAGCAAGGTTTGCTCCCTGGATGCCAGTTCCTGGTCCCGCAAACCTCGAGTTGGTGATGCTGACGTAGTTGGTTGAGAGCGAGTAATAGATTGCAGGTCCGACGCAATTCACGAAGTCACAGTCATCCACGGACGCGAGATTCACGTTCTGATAAAAGCCAATCCCAGGACCGTTGGAAATCGTCTGGTTCAGAAATTTGCACGACTTCACGCTCACTCTTGACGCGTTCAGAAAGAGAAGCTGTTCAAGCGTGCTTGTGATGCAATCGAAAATACAGTCCCGGAACTTGATATCGAAGTTTCTCAATTGACTGTCGCTAGTGCTCGTGACGCCGACCACAGCTTGCCATCCACCAGGTCCGGTGTTCACCATGCGTATTCGTTCGAAAGAACCTTGGCTTGCATACTCGACGCGGATGGCAGAGCCATGGTCAACGTTGTTCGTGTCTAACGTGAGATCCGACATTCCGAAATTAGCGAAGCTAGTCGTACCCCGTTTTCGGAACATGTAGTCATACGAGACATTGCTGAAGACGCGAGTCGTATCAATTCCAGACCCTTTTATGAAGACGTTTGCCGCAAAGGTGAGAGCAGTCGAAATAATGAAATTTCCCTCTGGGAGGTAGACCGTACCGCCGTTGGAAGACACCGCAGCTGATATCGCGGCACCAATGCCAGCCGCTGCATCCGTGCCGTAAATCATCGTCGTCTGAGACAGCGCTTGAGTAACCGCTGAACTCAGCGTCACTTGACTCGTCGACTGCACAGACACGATGGTCGCTTTTAGAGGGACTCCATTCAAGCCGCCACCCATATAAGACTTCGCAAACGTAAGCGGGACCGCGTTTCGAATTGTCTGAACTTGATTACCAGTCGCGCCAAGAGCTAGGGCGGTTAGCGACAGCGTCGTCGTCGTCAACGCTGAAGCAACTACGTCGGTGTTGGTGACGGTACCTGAGTAGTAATTCGTGCCTGCAGTCCCCGAACCGTTGATTGCCGAGTAGAGGTTGGAGAGAGTCAACGAAGCAGTTGCAGCTATCTGTACATCAAACGCTTGAGCCATCGTTATCTTGAATCGATAAGTCGTCAGTCCGATCGTCACCGAATTTCCATCGCCCAAGTTAGAGCCGTTGATAGTGAGCACGTTTGTTGCTTGCACTGCAAGAGTCGAGCCTTGTTGAAGAGTCACGAGCTTGCCAACATCGGCGACTGTGAAGGTTGCAGACGAGCTAGTCACGATTGGGCTACTGGCGGTGGTGAGCGCATCGCTCACCAAAATGACGTTAGCTACGGCACCGTAATCAGTCACATTGAACACGCGGCGAATACTCGGCTTGGCAAGCAAATCGCTGTACGTACCTGTGGTTGCTACAGTCGAGAGGCTCGACGAGTTGACCTTTAGGTTCAGAGCTGCTTGCGCAGAGGTACTGATGGGCTTGGCAAGGTCAGCCGTATTATCGACGTTCCCCAGTCCCACGTCGCTCTTCGTTAGGGTGATCGCTCCCGTTCGCCCGGCAACCGAAGTCACGGGAATCGTTGGCGTATTCACTAGGTCTGTGTAGCTACCGCTCGTTGCAACTGCGGCTAGAGCTGAGGTGCTCGCTTTTGCATTCAGAGCCGTTTGAGTCGCCGTACTAATTGGTTTGTTGACGTCTGCGGTGTTATCGACGTTGGGTAATCCGACTACCGTCTTGTCGAGCGTTTGGAATGTCTTGTCGCCACGGAAGTACTGACTGGCTGTGCCTGCTGCGATCGACGGTTCTTTGGTTGCGATCGAAGTCGCTTGAGCGGATGAGACCGGTTTGTTGATGTCGGCAGTGTTATCGACGCTAGCTAAGCCCACATCCGTCTTTGTAAGAGTGATGGCTCCCGTTCGACCGGCTACAGAAGTGACCGGGATAGTCGGAATCGTCGGCGTATTTGAGAGATCGGTATAGCTGCCCGTCGTTGCGACAGTAGCAAGCGCAGCGGTGTTGGCTTTCAAATTGATGGCAGTTTGGGTCGCGGTGCTGATCGGCTTAGCCACGTCAGAGGTGTTGTCGACACTGCTGAGTCCTACGTCGCTCTTAGCGAGAACGACATTGCCCGTCCTGCCGGCTACTGATTGAACTGGGACCGAAGGAATGGTCGGTTTGCCAGATAGGTCTGCGTAGTTACCTGTAGTGGCGACCGTAGCTAGAGATGAGGTATTCGCCTTGGTATTGAGAGCTGCTTGAGTCGCTGCACTTACTGGCTTCGCTACGTCGGAAGTATCGTCAACGCTCTCGAGCCCCACGTCCGTCTTTGAAAGAACGACGTTACCGATCCTGCCGGCGACGCTGGTAACGAGGTCGTGTTCAGCACCAGGAGGACCTTGGATGCCCACCGAGATGATCTGAGTTTCGGTCTCTGTAACGACGATCGTTTCAGCTGGCTGCTCTACCTTGATGACGCTGTCACTCATGAGGTTGAACCTCTAGCGAGTGTCACCGTCCCATCGATGAGCCGCTTGGCGTAGTTAGAGGATGCCTTGTAGATCATGAGGTCATAGCGACCAGTAATGAAGTCCAGCTCTGCTGATTGAACGGGAGTGATTGAGAGCTCGATAGTGCCAGCCTCTCCCCCAAGAGTTATGCCAGCTTCACTAGTAAGAACGACTACAGCATCTGACTCATCGTCTTTGATGGTCATCACCGCGGTCATGCCAGTGAGGTCTATTACGTTGCCATCGCCGCCATACCAAGTAAGAGGTCGATCAAACGATTCGCTTTTGCCGAGAGTGAAGTCATACTGCGCTGTCATCTGCTCTTATTTACGCATAAAGAGCGACTAATTAAAAGAGCTTAAGACGCCGGAAGCCAAACGCCCCATTCTTTGTAGAGCTGCGCCCTGCGCATGTCGTTCCATCGGCGGATCTTTCGCGACGAAATATATTTACCAGTTGTCAGATCACGAGCCCAGCTTTTACTGAAAGAATCGCTGAACACGAGATAGAGCTGGGGATCGGTGACCCTACTACTAAGCGGAATGTCTTCGATCAACCGTTGCTTCGGATTGATTACACCGTGATCTGAACGCAACTGCTCCGTCAATTCTCTGGCTTGCGTGAACGACTGATCGACACTCGTTTCCGCACCGGGCTTCGACCTGATAGATGCCAAGTAAATTGGGTGTTCGCCAGCATTGTTCACGACTACGAATGCATGAGTTTCAAGCCACGGACCGTTTTGGACAAACATCCGTGAGGAGAATTCGTCTCCAGTTGCGCGGCGTTTGTCTCGTTGACCTCGCCAATATAGGTAGACCGCTAATGCGAATGCGGCAACAGCGCCTACAGCTGCGAACCAATCAGCGACGCTCCCCCAATTCTGATCATGCCAAAGCCCATCAATCCCATCCCAGAACGTCATGAGCTAAACGTAGCGAAGACCTCGGGTCAGAAGTCGCCCTCAGCAACCTGAAGGCAAACGAGTCCCAGCTCATTGCGCCACATGTCGACTACTTGGTTGCGGTCATCTAAGACCAGGTCGACATTGAATTCGGTTCGCACGTGTTTCTCAAAAAGTTCCCGCTTGATGATGTTGTCTTTACGGGAGTCGTTCGCAGGTCTCATGAACAGGTGATGAAACGGGACCTTATTGGTGGCTAGCCACTCAACTGTCTCAGGTCGGCAGATTTCATCTCGCCCGCTCATAAGGATGATGACGCGATCATTGAAGCGACGAAGTAGGTCAATAACGGGCTTGTCTGGATTGTCCGTTCCCACCTTGTGCCAGTCATAGGGCGAGCGTTCACCCATATGAGCGATAGTCCCGTCGATGTCACAGAGAATCGCCCGTGGCTTGCCATCAGGCGCCTTATAGACAACTGGTGCTGGTCGCAGGTGTTGGTCGTACATCTGCAATATGACCTTCTGACCCACACTGTTGAGACGCTGGAGATCTTGACTTATGCACTTCTCCAACGGGGTATCGATAAACTTGAACTCAAATGTCGCGTTCAAATCCTTCGCGATCTCACGTAGATGAAGCTCGTGAATAGGCGCAAAATTCGTGTCGTCAACGACAACATTGCTGCCTTTCGAAAGTGCGTCCCTCACAACCGCATCGCGGATCGCGACAACGCTCCCCTCTTTCGATTTCGAATGGTTGCTGTTGTGAAGCATCGCCCTGAGGTCGTCCTTGTTGACGCGGGTGTATTGGTTCTTCTCCACAAGATTTCTTGCGTACGTTGACTTGCCGCTTCCGGGCAAACCTTTAAGCATTAGTAGTTTGGGCATCCATCACCTCTCTTCTGGGTTTAAGTTCTTTCCAGATAGCTGGCTGCACGTCGCGCCCATTACGGATAGCGAAAAGCATGCCCTTGTACTTGAAGTCAGTACTTAGTCCAAGTTCTTTATCGGAGAGAGTTGAAGCTCGCTCGACCTCTGTTCGAACCAATTCGTCGAGTCTTGAGAACTCGTTTTCAAATGAGATCTTGGTGTCGTCTAGCCATCTCTGGAACTCCTCAGGCATGTTCTCGAATTCGAGGCTGTCTCCATTACTGAGAGCCTCCCAGACCCGTTTTGGAGTGAAATCAGTCACGATGCGGTGCAGCCGCAGATACTCAGCGGTCTTGATCTTCACTCTGTATCCACCGAAGTTTGCGACAACACCTTCAACCAAGTGGTCGAGCGCCAAAGCGTTTACGTCATTGAGCTGATCGGGGTCGAGTCTTTCTGCGCACTGAAACGCCGCGAAGCCCTTTGTATAAATGTCCCGGTCTTTACCCGTGTCGTTCTCGATTACCGCAAGGAGGACCAGTTCTCGGCGCAAACCATAATCAATGACGATACGGTTTTCAGGATGAATCAGCTCGAAGATGTAGGTGAGCCCATCTTCGAAGCATTCACCGTGTACCGAGTACTGCTCAGCAATGATTTGCTTAGCCCATCTAGATTGGTCACTGTTGAAGCTCCCTTTTGATGTGACTACCAATCCGTATTCAGCATCGTTCGCCACCTGGATAAGTGAGCCATCTAGTTTGTCCTGGACTCGAACAGATGAAGGATCAAGCTCACGAGGTCGCTCCAAGAGGGCTTCTGGCTCATCAGAGTTGAAGAATTTCGGTAGACATTTGATCACGCAGCGACTCTTGTTATCGAGAACTAATCCGCGAGCTTGGCGAGTAACACTGTTCCATAGCCGGTCGAATTGTGTGAACTCTGTATAGACGTAGATTGTAAGGGTGCCAGCGTCATTGGTCTGGCTGCGTAATAGACCTATCTTCACGTATTCGTCTAACTTGGCTTTCTGAGGTGGGGTGCTATAGCTCCGTTCCATTCATGGGTACTCCTGTATATGCGTTATAAATAAATTGTTCAATCCACTTGGTATCTGGCTTCATCTTTGGTGCCGCCTTCCACTGCATTGTGACCTCGGCTTGAAGAGACGCAAAGCGCTCTGTGCATTCTGGGATGTAGCTGTCACTCCAGCCAGCTTTAAGTTTGAGTAGAAAAGTTCGTAGTTCCGGGTCGCTTATCTGACAAGGGAAGTTACCTGTTCGCAGAAATTCTGAGCACTGCCACAGCACACGGCAATAAGAAATCGCGAACTTGCTTGTGCGGCGCTGATTCTTAACTCCGATGTCATCGAAGAGCTCCATCTTGTTGAGTTGGTTCTGTGCGTAGCCTCGACTAGCCATGACGACCTTGTCGGTGTCGATGAACTTGCGCCAGTTGGCTCGCATGACGTCCGCTATTGGTGACGTCTCAAGCACTTGATCACTGAAGAACACTTCCAAAATGGTGGCATTGCCATGTACAGCTTGCTTACAAAAGTCGCTCAGCTCGTAGCTTGTGTTATCTTCGTCGCCTTCGATCCAAGTGGTGTTCTTGACCGTCTTGAACGGGCTAAGGATGTCGGATAAATCGTGGAGATGTATGCCTCGGTAGTCGTAGTCGGATTGCTCGTTTTCTAGTCCGTGTAAGCGTGAGCCAACCAGAACTTTCGTAAGTATGTTCATTCATGTGTTCTCCGTTTATGCGCGCCACTATGAGCTACGCGTTGATAGTTGTCAATTGGTCTTCGGCTTCAGGCTGATACCAGAGTTCTTCACGAGCTTGTAGGCGTCAGTTCGCTTGTATAGGAAATTGATCCATTGTCTGGATACGAGCTTCTTAGCTGCGAATATATTGACTCCTTCGACAACGTGCATGGTCTTCTCAACTCGTCCGTCGTCAAAATTGGCTGTGATCGTTGCTTCAAACTTGGTCATTTTCATTTGTTCTCCGTTTATGCCAGCACTACGCGCTAGGCGTTGATAATTGTCAATCGAGTTCTAGTCTTACCTCGCCTCCCCTTCCCATTGATGGACGCATAACCCGATCTATGTTTCCGAGCGATACTTGACGGTCGTAATATTGCTGTTGGGTTTCTCTCATTGGGTTAACTGGTGCGTTGCCCTGAACGATGGTCTTACCGCAATCAACGCAGTGGTATTGGTATCGGGGGCTGGGGTAGCCATTGAACATGAAATCCTCCACAAAATAGTGGAGACAAAATAGCCTTCGAATCATTCTCATAGTCACCTCCTTATAAAAATTGCTTGTACTTGCCTGAGTTGAAACTCGACCAGGCTCTCCATCCGCTCCCCCGATAGATCTCGTAGGCAGCTCGGATGTTCTTCGTTGGATCGAGCCGATCGAGGTCGCTGATTAGGTCACTGTGAACACTGTTTATTTGGAGCAGCCCTTTGTCATTTGAGCCGTTCGCGTTAGTGCCAGTGTTGTCGGCAGCCGGATCGCAGCCGCTCTCGGCTTTCATGATCGCCAAGGCTGTATCGATGTCCCAGTCGTATTGAGCGACGAGTGATCGATACATTTCGCAGCCCTTGGTTGCATGAGAGACCGTTTCAGGCGCTATGACCGCGATGGGCGTCTCTTTCACCGTCTTTGGCTTCGGCACGCTGACGACGGCTTCTAACGTGCTGTGGTTTTTGAACTTGAAGCTGCTGCCGTGTTGGTGTTCAGCACTGACTGGCTGATGAACCATCCACTTACGACGCCGGCTATGCCGAATGCGAGTGCGATGACTAGAGCCCAGGCGAGTGATTCACGTACTGGGATCGTCTTGATTGTTTGTGTTCGAGTGGTTTCACTCATGGTGTTTGTTTCCTTGCCCGCTTGGGGCTTTATGAGTCATGCAGTTGCATGGAAGCTAGTAGCAGAGTGGGCTTTCCGCCTGCTCACCAAGTTAGGGCGGGGTAGACCTAGATGACTAGGTGTCCACTACTAGCTGGCAATGTAAGTTCGTAGCCGCCAAATAACGGTCAGTGAGAACACTGCTTACATTGCCTTGTTGAACATATAAGGCAGGGATTTCGCCTGAACGGCTGTGTCACCCTGCATGAAGGCATCAACTCTTCAAAGCCACCGATGATTCATCCACCGGGTAAATCGGGGTGACTCGGCGTCTACCTATTCCGCCACTTATATGTCCATGTAACTGCACAACTGTTTATTTGATTGAGCGTATGGCGCCAGCGGCGACTAGTCCTCTGAATCCGTAATATCTGTTCGTAGAATCGACACGGGAGCTGCCCGATTGCCACACTTACTCAACGGGTATCAGTGTTACCACTGGCACTACTACACTCAATCGTTTACTCGACGGCTTTCGACCGAACACCTTGACTCTGATTGGAATGGATCGACTTTCACGATCTTGCAGGTTGGTTGTCCAGTTGGGAGCCGTCGAATTGTTTAATGTTCTCGATAACCGTTTTGTTTGTTCGTTTATCGTGCCTTCATTTAAGCACACTAATGATTTATCGTCAATACCATTCTTTACACATTGTGAGTCAGAACAGGGGTCGCAGCGTCCTTATTTTCTATGAACGTGACCCAGTGTTCGGGGTTTGGCGTGAAGGTAAACGAGAAGTTCTTGTCAGTGCCGGCTGTTTGAATTAGAAGCGTCCCGTAATTGAAGATCGTGCCGAAGCCGTTCTGTTTGACCGAAGCATCCTGAACGCGAGTCCAGTTGAGCTCCGAAGTCTGGCTGACCAAAAGCGACTGCCAGTTAATGACCGTGACGCCAGTTGAAGTGATTGTGATGGTCGACAGCCTGTAGATGTAGAGCTGCAGCGATCCAGCGATGAATACCAGGATGGCGAACGAGCCGAGTAAGTAGAAGAACTGCGGCTGTCGATTGATGACTGTCTGATACATGGCGAGGATGATCGCGGAGATCAACAGCAAAGAGAAGACCACGATGAGAACGTAGCCAAACCACGATTTACGGATTGTGATTGGCAGGGTATCCATGCCGCCTAATGTGAGGCATTTCAGTCGAACGGTCAAGTGTTCTGGCTAGGAGTACCCCTGCATTCGATGCATCATTGCATTGGCATCTACCGCTTCACCGCTCAAGGTCGGCGAACTGAGCGTGGACTCACCAACCACCTCATCGTTCACCTTCTCAGCGCCGCTCAACTCGCCCGGTAGAAACGGTACGTAGTGGGTGTGATGACCGCCGATCACCGTAGCAACGTAGTCATTCTTGACCGCGCCGGAAACCCAGGTACCACCCCAGCCGACTGACTCGTCCGCTCCATACGCCCACTCGATAAGGGACCCGTCATCGAAAAAGCGAACGTGGAACTTGTTCCCTGACGTAGTTGTCTTCACCCACTGGACAAGCTCTGCTCGCTCACTCATATTCAGACCCTAACGGCGATCAACCGCACTTGCCCAGACCCACGCTTGACGATGCTGACCATCTGTACCGATCCAATGGATGTGAACCGCTCGGTCGGTCCACTCAAATGCTTCAGCCTCTACTCGGATCGTCGCTTCATGGAATCGAGCCCAAGCGGTCACAGGGATAGCTGTCTCACCCTTCTTGACAGGGTGATTCTCTAGATCCAGCTCGGCGCTTGTGAGCGTGATGGGCATGGGTCGAATGACTACCTCATCGATGCGCTTAGCCATCTCGCGATCGACCTTGTCTGCATACCTCTTGCTGGTTCCCATGGAAATTGACTTTAGAACATACCTTCGACACTCGCCAAGCGAAGACGGTAGAATTGACGGTATGTCTTCCACTCCTGAGTTCACAGATACACGCCCACGCTGCACTGAATGCGGCTCACCGGTACAGATGGCTCACAAGCCCTCATCTGGTCTCACTGGTTCGATGGCTCAGCAGTACAACCTTCTTCCAGTGAAGTGCTTGAACGACGAGTGCGAGAACGCCGACCCCTCGAAGCATCGGATCGGCTGGTTTCGCAACTAACGACCCAAAGCGACTCCCCTTTAATCGCGTAAGAGCGGGGGGAGTTGATATTGAAGCATTCCCTGAGTGAGGTATGCATTTGCTCTGACATCAGGGATAGCTTGATTACTAACTCCCCCTACCTGATATTCGCTTACAGACTGCTTGTTACAGAATGAGGCACAGAATTATTAGGTAAGTCGTAGATTAAAAGTATGTGGCGGAGGATGTAGGAATTGAACCTACGCAGAGTTTCCCCTGTACGCCTTAGCGGGGCGCTACCTTACCGCTCGGTCAATCCTCCATCAGCTACTTTCAATTGTTATAGACAGGACAGCGAGAACGAAGAGGGGCTGTGTATACCCAACCCACATGAGCCAGCTGGACTAATGTTTCCCATTCTCGCTATTCCATCTATAACGCGAGCCAAGTTGTCAAAGAACAGTTCATCAGTACAAAGCAAGTTTTACGATAACCGAAAACGTTGAGCTAGATATTCGTCACTTCTTTATACTCGCATCAGACCTACCTAGTCGAAAGCTCCCACGAGTATTGTATAAAATCTCAACTCTGCTAAAATAGAAGCAGGTGAGTACAGCAAACTAAGGCATCGCAATTGCGGTGTCTTTTTCTTTTGCTTTCTTATGCGACCAATTGCTAAACGGTGAGTACAGCAAACGGTCACCAGTTATTATGAACATTCTGCTGCGTAAGTCAATAGCCCAGTGTCACGTCACGGCATTATGCTGAGCCCATGTTCATCAATGACGCGCATCCAAGTTTCGTGAATAAGCCTGAGGGCGACGTCGTCGTGTGGCGTTACATGGACTTGGCTCGCTTCATGTCGATCCTTGAGAGCAAGACACTCAATTTCACTAGGGCAGACTTCATGGCAGACAAGTGGGAAGGCTCCTACAGTTACGCAAATGTCGAGCAGCGACCAGGTCGATATGGCGAGCATTTCGAGATGATGATTAAGGACGCTGAGGCGCGCCTCGACGGTAGTCGGAAGACGATGTTCCTCAACTGCTGGCACGTCTCCAATGAAGAATCAGCTGCCATGTGGGACATCTATCAGCGTGAGGGGCGAGGTGTCGCAATCAAGACGACATGGGGCAGGCTCACCTCAAGCCTCAAAGGCAATGTCGGAGTTTACGGCGCGTATGTGAATTATGTCGATTACAAAACCACTTTTATCTCCGAGACCACCACCTTCGATCCCTTCCTGCACAAGCGACTAAGTTTCGCTCACGAAAAGGAAGCACGCCTTATCTTCATGGAGATGAAGGTCGGTCAGATCGAGATGCCACACGGACCTGAAAATGCAATCTTGGGCTACTACGATCCAGCGTTTCCAGTTCCGATTGATGTCGAAGAACTCATCGAAGTCGTATACATTGCCCCGGATACACCATCCTGGATCTCTGATCTCGTTACTAGCATCGTCAAGACCTATGGTTATGAGTTCACGGTTCGCCAATCTGACCTAGCAAATGACCCGATTGCTTAGCTCTGTACAAAACACTCGCGCCTGTGCATAATCAGGCGCAGTATGAACGACCAAAAACCAACATCACTCTTTCGAAAGTTCACAGTTCCGCTGCTGGTGATCCCACGCCCAGACTCAGCTATTGAAGATGATCTTGAAGAGTCACGCAAAAGGAACATGTACTTAAGCGACCAGGCTGCTGCTCGGATTGCGAACGAAAAGCGCAAGGCTAAAGCGAAGCACTAGAGGTGGTGAACCATCGTAATGAGTGCGGTGAGAATTACAACACCACTCAGTATCCACATAGCGTCTAGTTCACGGCGACGGCTAGATCGAGTTCTCTTTCGAGAAGACTCACGGACCACTTGACGAATTGGGCGAGTAGAGAAGATCTCGCCAGTCTTAGTATCAACGATCATGCTGCGTACCCACAAAGGCTGACGTAATGAAGCGCCATGTCATAACCAAACTCGATAAAAAGCTCCGTAGCTAATTCAACCGTCTCTTCATCGAGTGATGTTTCATCAACTAAGTCGCCCGTTAACGTCTCGCGAAGACAGTACACGTAGTCCGTGTGAGCTGACCGGGTCAGAGCTTCGCCTGCTGGGCGAGTAGAAATCTCCCCAGCCTGAGTGTCAACGATCATGCTCGCCTAAGCAAGTCAGTGTCAACGATCAATTTTGCGTCTTCGAGATGGTCGCCTTCAGCGAACTCGACCCATTGGCTTTCTGTGTCGTAGACGTTGTACCCACAAACTTCGACGTCGCTGCTATGACCGCCTAACGGTTCGACAACGAGACCGTTCTCTAGCACCTCCCACTCCTGATAGGCGTTAACCGCAGCCGCGATCGTGTAGTTGCGGTAGATCATTCCGCGATCTCTTCAAACTCAAGATCAATAGACTGAACCCAGCCGCTGTAACCCATGACTTCGTAATAGTCATCATTCTCTTGGCTATGAGGAAGACCCGTTACAGTCTCGCACTTAGTCCATTCAGTGATCTGAATGTATGAGTCGCCGCTCTCCTCATTGTAAAGCGGGATCTTTAGATCGTCGTCTAGTAAGTCTTGTCGTTGTCGAGCTAAAAGCATCTTGTTGTTCCTTGTTTAGTTATGCTCTTAGTATGCGCCTTTCGTGACTAATCGTCAATACCATCTACCAAGGTTAAGTTGTGGTTAATACATCTATCTCGGGAAAGTCAGACATAAGCCCAACCATGAAGAGAGCGCGAGTCTCTTCGTCACCGCGGCTGATAACCCACCTAAGTTCTTTGACTCGTTCTTCATCGGGGGCGAGGAATAGTACGACGGGAAACGTTGCTAGATCATGTTCGGTCGCGTTCTGATACGCATGCCAATAGCGCATGAGTTTATCTTTGATCTGTTTTGGTCGCTCAGTACCTAGGTCTATCTCTATCCATAGGCTGAGACTTTGACGCTTGGCGGGAATGCCGATCTCTACTTGGTAATCAGGAGTCAACTTCGCTCCCCCGATGATTACGGCTGAGTCGAATTCATTCATGAACCCAATGATCTTGATTTCGCCTGTGCGTTCGAGCTTCTTTAGTTGAACATGCACGTCGGCAATTGCGAGAGTGTGATAATTCACCGCGCTTTGCGGATAGTAACGACCCTCTCGGCGAGCGAGCTTCCATCCTTCTGACCCCAGTTGATAGACATACTGCCCACTGCCGCCGCTGCTTCCGCCCGCCATTTTCTTCTCGATGCGTACTAGGTGTCGAGACTCAACCAGGCGCTTCAGTGCTCGGAATGGTGGCATGCCTGTCGTGTCATGAAAAACGAGGTCGCGCACGTGCCCGCTGGTCAGCTGGTGAAACTGGTTTACGAGTAGGACAATTTGGCGGTCACGTGGGTTGGCGATCATGTGATCATCATGAGGGAGAGCAGTACGCGTGTCAACGGCGCGCTCATCCCCGTACTGACGCGGATCTCATGGTGAGCGATATATACAGCTCTTAGACATCTACGTAGACACCTCTTTTGGACCCTCAGTTATCCACAGTTCCGCAAATATTGGTATTGACCATACTTGAGTAATCGTCCATACTACCAACAGCAAAAGCAGAGCATAAGACAATGAGCCCTGACGACTAGCTATCCATTACTAATCCAATCCCTTATAAGGAGAATGCATAGACATAGATATGAACGAAGTAAATCCTTGGAGACTTCCCACCAAAACCAAGGGAAGAGTACTCAAGCCATCGTCGTACAAGTTCGAGCCGGCTCTCACAGAGGCAGCGAAGCGACTAGCAGCGACGGAGAGCGACCTAATGGGTACGAGGATCACCACGACCGTATTCCTCAGCAACGTACTGACACGAAAAGAAGAGTACTTCCGAATCAGACACAACCAGCTAAAGGACCTACATCAAAAACTAAGGCAGGAAGGATTGAAATGAACCTAACCGTAGACGATCAACTACAACGTTCAATAGACAGCCTTGCTAGTCGATTTGAGAAGCGTGAGCCTACAGTTCATCCCTTCCAACACTATCGACCGTTAGGCGAGCTATACGAAGCTCGTAGGAGAGATTTCACTCCGGTCAAGGTCAAGCATCAACGAATAAGGCGCTCTTTGAGCAAGGCACTAATAGCATGGACAATTCAACCCTAAGCAGTCTCGCTAGCGCATTGGTCGGATTTCAAGCATCCGTGGCACCCATCGCCAAGAATCACACGGTCAGTACAGCGAAGTTTTCATACACCTATGCTGGGCTTTCTGACATCTGGGAAGCAATTCGAAAACCGCTTGCCGATAACAAGCTGGCAGTGACCCAGGCAATCGAGGGCGGTTCAGATGGATATTCCACAATCGTGACGACGCTCTGGCACGAGTCTGGAGAGATAACCAGCTCCGCAATAGACGTTCCGACTGCCGGGAAAACTCCGCAAGAAGCGGGATCACTCTTCACCTATTACAAGCGATACGCGCTTAGCGCACTGCTTGGCATATCTACTGAGGAAGACGATGACGCAAGCAGCTCGAACACCGCACCCAACCCGCCTTCAGAACGTCGACTAGCACCCGCTGCCTCGAAGACTCAGTCTCCTACAACTAAGCAGATCGACCTCATAGAAGATCTCGCAAAGCGAAAAGGCAAAGACGAGGAGTGGTTCAACAACGTTCTACGCAAGACCAAGTCCACAGCCGATGCTTCGGTAGTAATCGACAAGCTCCGTGAACTAGATGACGCCATCTTTGATGACAACGACAACTTGAACATGGTGGACGCTTAGATGCTTGCGCTAGACGAACACGAACGGTTCGAACAAGACGTCGATCACGACGCTCAGCTGGCTCATGCCTATGGCGTTCCACTCAGCCGGGCAGAGAACCGCACCGCCAATCTAATGATCAGAATGCTTCGCTCCCCCACAAAGGAGAAATGCATCGCCTGCCTCCATCAGAAGTACGTCGATGGTGAAGGTCTATGTATCGATTGCGACCCAGTGTCTAGCGATACGCGAGCAGCACTGATTGCCCTACTAAAGCCAGCACATCTATCCGAGCTAACAACACTCATCAAAACAAATGAAGGGCTAAATACCCAGGAGAACAACCTATATGGCAGCAACACGAAGCCAAATCACTCAATCTAAGTTCTACGCGATCAAGCGCGACATCAAAGCTTTAGAAGCCCGACGCATTTATAGCGCAACTCAGGTTGCCCGAAACAGTAACGTCGGTCGAAGCAGCGTTCAAAACATTCGCAAGACTAAGACTTGGGCGCAATGGGAAGAGAAGAAGTCTGCAAAGAACCTAACTCGCGCAGTTCCAATATCGAGGAGTCTCGGCACAACGGCTGAACAGGCTGTGAACAACATGACCTTCACGTTTGACTCAGACGACGTCACTAGATCCGAATTCGAAAGCCTCTATGAAGCAACCCGGGAATTGCGCGTACGGATCGAGAAGCTAGAACGTCATTCGAAAGTAAAGCCTGCCCACCACGTTGGACTATTTAGGCGCAACCGGTAGTGGCAGGAACTAAAGAGGGAGGTCGAAAGACCGCTGATAGCAATATGTCGCGAGAGCCCAACTTCTACGCTCGAATGGGATCAGTCGGCGGAAGAGCACGGGTTCCTAAAGGCTTTGCTCTCATGAGCTACGAGGCGCGAGTTGCCGCTGGGAAGAAAGGCGGAAGCGCCTCCCGGCGTACGAAACACGTAAAAGCTGATGCCTAAGATCGTCGCCTATGCCCGAGTGAGTACCGACCGGCAGGATGCAGCCAACCAGGACTTTGAGATCACCAACTACCTACACCGCCTGGGATTCACCTACGACGAGTTCGTTGAAGAAACCATCTCTGGGACCAAGCGAGTTGGAGAACGAAAGTTAGGTGACCTGATGCTTCGGATGGAAGCCGGCGACACCTTGATCGTGAGTGAGACAAGTCGCATATCGCGCCGTCTGAGTGAGATCTTCAGCACCATTCAGTACTTCGTCGATCGGGGCGTCATCGTCATCGCGGTGAAGCAGGACTACAAGTTCGGTGACGACATCCAATCAAAGGTCATCGCGTTCGCCTTTGGTCTCGCTGCTGAAATCGAACGTGACCTAATCAGTTCTCGGACTCGAGAAGCTTTGGCACGACTGAAATCTGAAGGAGTCGTCTTAGGTCGACCGCACGGCACAGGTGATCCGACCAAGCGAAAGCTCTACGGCAAGGAAGAAGAAATCATGGCGCTGTTAGACAAACGCATTTCGATCTCAGCCATCGCTCGAATACACGGAGTAAATCGAAAGACACTCTCGACATTCATCAACGAGACGAATCTGGTCTACAAGTTGCGCTCTAGGCACCTAGAAAATGCGATGAAGAAAGACGGCACATGGAAAGGAGCGTAGAGATCGAAATCGCTGATGCGTACTTTCTATACGAAAAAGGCAGAAGCACCGTTCTAGTACGAATGCATGACGGAACGCCAATTAAGTTAGTCATCACACCGTCGATTGACCAGAATGCTGACCAATAAAACACCCAAATAATTTAACTGGTGAGGAAATGGGTAAAGGAGCCCGCTTTCATATGAACGAACGAGACACACAAATTGTCAAGCTAACGAGCGACGGACTATCCGCGAACAAGATTCGCACCCGTCTCAGCCTGAATGTGTCATCGCGACAAGTTCAGCGGATCGCGGCGCGACGGTTCGGAAAGACTCTCGCTATTCACAACAGCCAGGCAAACGCCATCACGCCATCGTTCATGCCATACGTCGAAGAGTGCCTAAGACTTCGCGGACTCGACCCATTCGTTTGTGGCTTATGTGGAGAGTCACAAACGACTCGGGGCGACGTTCACCATACGAAGTACGAAGGTGCCACTGTCTACGACCTAATGTACGTCTGTAGAAGCTGCAACCTAGCTAGAGCGAATCGAGGGCTCTCATAGTCGCCGTTCAAATCGCGAGCCGGAACCTAAATAACAACTAGTGCTATACATCCGGCGAGCAATTTGGGTTACGACCCAGTAATAACTAAACAGGAGAACAAATGAATGAATTCAAAGTATGAGCGAGGCGATCTAGAGACAGTGGGGTTGATCGTTATCGGGGCGATCGTAGTAGTGGCAGTCGCCGTAGGAATCTTCAGTAGCCACTACTGGGGAACACTGCATCGTCAGGTGAATTTCAGCGTGACCAGCACTGCCGTCAAGGGCAAAGATGGCACGTACATGATCTACACGAACAATGGGGTCTACGAAGACACGGATTCGTTCTGGAACAACAAGTGGAACAGCTCAGATCTCTACAACTCGCTCCAGGTAGGCAAGACCTATACGTGTGATGCTGTTGGCTTCAGAAACGGCTATCTAAGCGCCTACGAAAACTTAATCAGCTGCGTGGCATTAAGGTCATGACACTGATCCAAATAGTCAAACACATCCTTGGAATCTGCCCCCGATCCAAGGCAGGACATCCCTGTAGTGGACAACCAGGGCGCTGCGGCTGGGAACTCGAGAAACAGTTGAACAATGAGGGTCGCTCGTTCTAGAGTGATCCTCATGAAGAACCTAGACGGCGAGATCTACCTCAGCTTCGCCGAAGCAACTGAGGAGATTAGGAAAGCCCGTAACGACGAACTGGCGAGAGTCTCACAGTTCATCGCGAAGCTACCCGATGATGCTCAAGCCACACAGGTAATGAGACACGTCTACAAACGCTCCCCCGCTATCGCCACGGCGATGTACGAGGGACCGGCTTCTAGCTAGATGCAGCAAGCTGGACTTATCCACCGTTCTGTTCAGAATGGTATTGACGATAAATCATTAGTAGCGCATACTACGGGCAGCAAAACATAACTAAATAGGGAGAACAAATGAATGCGAGAGATCAAATTTAGAGCGTGGGACAGGACAACTAGCTCCATTGTGATGGGCTCATCACAACTGAACATCGATTTTCACGAAAATGGCGCGCCCAAGTACATGCTTGCCATCGCGTGTCTCAAGTTTGAAGAAAAACCACGTCCAGTCGGCTACGACGACGACGACGGTGAACCACTGTACGAGTCGAGCTACGAGCTGATGCAATACATCGGCTTAGTCGATAAGAACAACGTCGACATCTATGAGGGCGACATAGTTCAGTGGTGGTGGGGAGGCGACTCATTCACGGAAGCCGTCACATGGGGCAAAGATGTAGCCGGTTACTTGCCCAACAATATGGGTGATGATCCGACCGTCTTAGTCATAGGAAACATCTACGAGAACCCAGAACTTCTCAAGGCTCAGCGATGAAGCTGAACACAAAATGGAGACGCTGGATCCCGCACTTTGAATTCACTATAGGAGTCCTGCCCTACCTCGGATTCCGATCGCATTTGATGACTGAGGTATTCGAGCGGATCACCTTTGATTATGTGCGCATTGAGTTAGTCATCGCTCGAAAGGTGGTGTTCGCATTTCGACTCTGGAGAAAACAGCAATGAGGCGCCGCGTAACTGCATTAGGAGTGATTCGCGCTGCTAACTCGATCCACTACTTCTTTAGGTGGTTCAAGTGAGCGGTGATTTCCATGACACCCCGGAACTTCTAGAGGCTGGTGAATGAGTGAACGTCTCCTCGCACCCGACTTCAAGCCCACACAGGCTGAGCTGCTAGAAGAAGCGCTCACTATGCCCGGCAGCATGGGCAACACGTACAACCGCTTCAGGAGCTATAGCTTGGGCAATCAGGCTTTGCTCTACATGCAAGGCGCTACAGAGCCTGTCAACACATTTAAGCGATGGCCTGATCTCAACCGTCACGTAAAGAAAGGCGCTAGGGCGAAGTCGATCCTCGTGCCTCTTGTCTACAAAGAAAAAGACGAGCATGGCAAACAGGAGTCGAAGATCAAAGGCTTCAAGATGACTCGTTGCTTGTTCGAGCTTTCCGACACTGAAGGCGATGATCTGCCTGAGTACGAACCACCTGAGTGGAGCGAGCCTCGTGCGCTTGGAGAGCTGGCGATCAAGAAGGTTCAGTTCGAAAGCATCAATGGAAATATTGCCGGGTACAGCCAGGAGCGCAACATTGCAATCTCTCCGATTGCACCGTACCCGTTCAAAACCCTGATGCACGAAACCGCTCATGTCGTCTTGAATCACACCACTGAGGAAGGGCTAGAGGAGTACAGACAACACAGAGGCGTCGCGGAGTTTGAAGCTGAAGGTTCTGCCTACCTCGTGATGAACGCATTAGAAGCTACAGACCAATTCGACGCAGCAGAGAGCCGAGAGTACATCCGTGGATGGCTACAGGGTCAGACGCCACCTGAAGTATCGATCAAGAAGGTGTTTTCTACAGCAGACAAGATTGTTGCGGCGGGGAGAGGGGCGACCGAATGAATGCCTCTACGAAGCTCGACAAAGAGCTGAGAAAGATAGTAAAACAAGCTCGTTCTGTTGAGAGGTGGAGAACCGAAGGCGAAATCGTTCTAACCATGAAGCGAGCGATTGATAAGTATGTGATCGGTGGAGACGCCGTTTATGAACCAGGTAACCCACTAACGCTCACCCTGCCGAAGCGTAGGCGCGACGACATCGAAGACGAGAACGCACTCAAAGCGAAGCAACGTCAATTCCTATGGGGAACCTCGAATGATTGACATTTTGAGCCAGCAGTTCATAGTGGACGTCGGAATGGACGAACCAAATAGTCTTGATGACGCGGTTGCCGAGCTGAGCTTTGAACGGCTTGAAGACGGCAACTTCATGAAGGACGCAGCCTCCCGAGTTAGACACAAAGCTCGGGACGATGCAGCAGAGGCGATCAGGCTACTTAGAACAATCGTGACTCTTAGCCTTATCCATTGAGCAAGCCGGTGAGCGTCAACACCGTGGCAGACGTAGAACTGTACGCGACGAATTAAAGTACAGGCCGGCGATGCCAAAGGGGATATGAGAGACATTGATAACTACAAGGACGGTCTAAAGAAAGAGGAGAGCGAGACTCCAGCACCAACGCTGTTCTCGCTTGAGGATCTTTACTGGGGGCAACCCCTCGTTTTGAACGAGGAAGCTTTCGAGAAGATCGATGCAGAGATCAGCGACTACAACCCAGTCACCGTTGCGACATACATGGCGTGGTTCAGGCGGATGGGATTTGTGCAGCCTCCCCACCCGATCAATGCGTCAGACGAAGCAATCGAGCTGGCTGAACATCTAGAGGGCGAATCAAACACGCAGCTCTCCGAACGGCTGCATGAATATCGCCTAGCGAAGACGAAGCTAAGAGTCGCTCGAGAAGTTCTCTTGCTCACGATGTTCTGGCAGGAGCATAACGAAGACGCAGCGCGGGGATCCTGGACCGGATTTCCTACGCCTGAATGAAATAACCAATAACGGAGAACAAATGAATCATGAGCGAATCCTCTGACAAAGGCGTCAGCCTAGAGAACTACATCGAAAAGACGCTTAGGAAGAAGCTTGGTGCTCGCGTTCAACGCGACAAGCGCAGCGGTGCTGGTAGCCATCAGAAGATGGATATCAACGACTACTTTCAAGAGACTCCTTTCGACATCGAAGCGAAGAATCACAAGACGGTCGCCATCAAGGAGTGGATGCGGCAAGCGAAAGCCGGCGCGAGTTTGAACCGAATTCCTACTGTCGTATTCCAAACGGACGATGGCGTGCTCGCTTGTCTACCTTTCGACGATCTCGTTGACCTCGCCGTTCAAATCAAAGATCTCACTGCCGAGCTCAACGACCTACGAACACCAGTCGTCCTAGGCGCGCAGGAAGCCGTAGAGAAGGCTGTAGCGATCAAGTCGAACTCCGGCGTCTCGATGTGCCGCAATGGTCACATCGTCTCCCCTGGCTCGAACCATTGCCTCACCAAGGGATGTCCGTACAGCTCTGGTTACAAGCCAAAGAAGGTCAAGAAGTAAGCCCCGATCGCGGGCTTCATCCTGTTGCCAATCGGCGACAGGTAAATCCCACGATCAAAGAGGTGATTCAAATGGTTACTGGCGTGTTCATCCCACACGATGAAGATCGACCACTAGAGATACGCGAGTTCGAAGGACTCAAGGCGTATCAAGCAAGCGTGCAAGGCAACATCGAGGCGATCGACATCCTCACGATGAACGCATCGTTCTACTGCAACGAGGAGGCGAAGATCTTCAACCTGCCGATCAACCGCCGCGCGACACTCATGTGGTGGATGGACAGTCCGCAAATGCGTCACCGCGACACCATCAACGGCAACGCCATCATCATCGGCTTGCCTGACGAAGAAGGCGATACGCAGGACGCTCCGAAGGAGCTGATGCAGTTGCTGTTCGAAGCAGGCGCCTACAGAGCCATGTATGAGACCGCTGACAGCCCCGACTCATGGAACGGAAACAGCGTTCGTTACACGGACTACTTCATTGCAGCCGGGCACGCGCTGATCAAGTTCGACGAGTGGTACGCCGTCACTCGTTGCAAGATCATCGCCGCTTAGATCGTGGAAGAGCTCAGTCTTATTGACTGAGCTATTTCCATTTTGCGAACAGACAGCTGATACTCAGGATCAGAAGATGCAGGGTTCTTTCGATGTCCACTCGTGACGACGGGCTAGACCGTCCCACCCCGGTTAGTAGTTATATGCCAGATGTTTCGAGAATGCAGAGATAGCCGCAGCGGCCAGTTCTGTCCGATATGCATATCAATGAGGGGAAAGTAACCGGATTATCGGTGTCCTCAAGTATTATTGGGGTACCTCATAAGAAAAGGAGAGAAAGCCTCTTCCGAGACTCTCTCTCCAATTTGATAACTAGTTCTAGCTAGTTATCTAGGGGATAAATAATCCTGTTCCATCTTGCAATAAAAAGGGAGTTACTGATCCAACTATGGTTAATCCTAACGCACGTACTACCTCCATCGGTAGATCTCATGCACAACACGCACTACTGTTTCGCAGCTACTGTCGCCAGCGCTTATCTCCACGACTGTTCTACAAGTGGATGAAGTTACTGATTCCCGTACTGCTTTTGCTACAGAGGATCTCACAAGAACACGTAAGTACAGTTCGTAACTGTCTTCCGGGATTCGAACTCACTTGGATTACCCACTAGGTGAATTGAAAATGACCCCGTCTGCGCGAACCTATATGGCTCAGCTCAGGCGGGGTCTTTCTTCGATCTACTGACCAGGGCGAAAACCCTTGCGACGACCTTTGAGACCATCAGCGTTCTCCAGGATGGCGTCGATGTTCGGCGCGATCTTGTTGAACTCGGCGAGGGTCACGACGACTTGCTTTGTTTCGCCGTTCTTGATCTCCAGGACGACGAGATCTCCGGCGCTCTTCAGCGACTTGATCTCGTCGGGAAGCGCGTCGAACTGAACGGGCTCCTCCAACTTGGGGTGCTTGCGCACGATGACGGTGACGAAATCCTCGTCAACGCCCTCGACGCCCGAAATGTCAGACACTCGTACTGACTTGAAAGCCATGACGAATTCCTCTCTCTAGGTTGTGAACGAGCGATAGCGGGATGCCATCACCTGCGCTCATTATGAGGAATTGATCTTCTTTGTCAATACAAACGGTGGTACAATAGGTGTACAAATGAAAACCGGTTTTGACCTAATTACCTACGTTCAAAACTCCACAAAGCTAAGCGGAGTGCCTTTGAAGGTTCGCCTGCCTGAAACCATCTCCGAGGCAGCGCGGCTACTGGCGAAGCGAATCAGGCGTTAGTCGGCGGGAACCTGAAATTCGCGATTGTGGGTGGTTCGGTGGTGGCGTCTTTCTTATCACCATCGCGGACATAGACGCTCAACCCTCCGTTTGAATCTTCGCTAAACAGTTTGAGATTCTTCTCGATCTTTTCGAGTGACTTAGCAACGTCGCTGATGCCTTTCGAATCCGACCATCTGAGCGACTTGAACGTTGACCAATCGAGGATGAACGGTGTCGTCAATGACACTCCCTCTATCCCGTCGTAGCTAGCTACACCTTCATGGCGATCTGGAAGCTCGGTCTTTCCTCGTTCTCGACCGCCGTCCCAGAACGTACGCCAATCCTGACCAGGTGCCAAGAGCGGGATCACTTCAGGCAAAGGGACCAGCTCACCATCTGTGACCCCGGGTTTAGTGAAGACGCTTTCGCGTGGCCATGGCTCAATAGTCAGTCGTACGTTTCTGGCTGGCGTCAAACCGTAGTTTTTGATCACCAGGTAGACCAGAGTTGGTGAGCTGTCACTCGAAACCATATTCACGACGACTTGCGGCTGGTTTCGGTCCAGCTCCAATTGCTTCGTCTGTTTGCGAGACTCGGATGCCTCACGGAGCTGCGCTCTGGCGTAGAGGATCGCTGCGATGGCAACGAGGGCGGTGACCGCCGTGGCGATGGCTGAGATCCAGTCTGTGACGAGCGGAGAGGCGTCAGGAGTCATGTGCTCAAGCTTGGCAGGAACGACAGTCAGAGCGGCTCACATGACCTCTGCGATTCATGGCGTGGTCTGTGATAGTTTGCTTCGTCGAGAAACAGCACTCCGTGGGATGCCCGGGCCGCGGACCCCGGCCGAATGAGCCTCGACCCACCGCCGATCAACGCCGCCGCCGTGGCCGTGTGGTGCGGCGACTCGAATGGCGGCCGCACCGCGAGCGTGCGCGGAACCCCCGCCCCCGCCAACGACCGCACCGAACTCACCTCGAGCGCCGACTCGGTGTCGAGATCGGGCAGAAGACCGGGCAGCCTCGACGCGAGCATGGTCTTGCCTGCCCCCGGCGGGCCGAGCAGAAACATGTGGTGCCCGCCCGCCGCCGCCGCGACCAGGGCGAGTACCGCGTCGGGATTGCCGACCACGTCGGCCAGCTCGTGGTGCGGCTCCCGGGTGTCGTGCGCATCGTGCCCTTGAATGGCCTCGTACACGACGGGCTCGAAGGTTCCGGCGTGGTAGATCGCCGCGTCGCGCAACGACACTACGGGCACGATGACCACACCCGGCACCAGCTCAGCCTCGTGCCGATTGCCCTCGGGCACCATGAACGACCGATAGCCCTCGCGCGCGGCGGCAGCAATGGCCGGCAGCACCCCGTTCATCGGCCGAAGCCGCCCGTCGAGGCTCAGTTCGCCCAGATGCACCACCCCGGCAACCGATTCAGCCGAAATGGTGCCTTCAGCGGCCAGGATGGCCATCGCAATCGCAAGGTCGAAGGTCGAACCGTGTTTCGGCAGAGCCGCGGGCGACAGGTTGACGGTGATCTTGCTGTGCGGCAGAGCGCAGCCGCAATTGGTGGCCGCCGCTCGAACGCGGTCTCGGGCATCCGACAGTGCCGTATCGGGAAGGCCGATGATCATGAGGGTCGGTAGGCCATTGCCGATGTCAGCCTCGACCTCGACCATCGAGCCGGTCATGCCGAGTAAGGCGACCGAGTGGGTGCGCGCCACCATCAGAAGATTCCCTCGAGGTGTTCGACGACCGGCACCGACCCCGCGGGCGCAACCACACCGATGGCATCGACGCGAATCTGCCGTCGGCCGCCCCCGGCCGCCTCACACCATGCCGAGCTGAGCCGCCGCAACCGGGCGAGCTTGGCAACCGTGATGGCCTCGAACGGATGCCCGTACCGAAGCCCCGACCGGGTCTTCACCTCGACGAACACCGTCACGCCACCGTGCTCGGCGATCACGTCTATCTCGCCCTGCGCGCACCGCCAGTTGCGGCCCAGGATTGTGTACCCACGCTCAACCAAGTAGTCAGCGGCGAGCTGTTCGCCCCGCCGCCCGAGCACATCTTTTGCTTTCATTTCGACCTCCGCCAGCAACACTGGCGGGGTGAAACGCAGAACGAGCCGCTACCCGAGGGGTCGGTGCAGAACCGACAAGACCCGTCGGTTGTGAGCGACGAGCCATGCAACAGGCTGCGGGAGGGCCGAACTCAGCACAGGGTCAGCCCGGAGGTTACTCGTAGAGCGGGCGCGTTTTCGTGCCAAGCCCTACTCGTCGAGCGCGAGCTCTTTCGGCAGCTCGAAGTCTTTCGACGACAACTCTTCGATGTTCACGTCTTTGAACGTGAGAACCCGAACCGACTTCACGAATCGGTCGGAGCGGTACACATCCCACACCCACACATCGTTCATCGTGAGCTCGAAGTAAAAATCGTGCTCGGTGTCGCGGCGAACCAGATCGACATCGTTCGCGAGATAGAACCGACGCTCTGTCTCTATGACGTACTTGAACTGCGACACGACGTCACGGTATTCGCGGTAGAGGGCCAGCTCGACCTCGCGGTCGTAGTCCTCGAACTCATCTTCTTCCATGGTTTGCCAAGTCTATCGGTGCGACGCTCGGCGCGCTCTTCAGCCACGTGTGCCGGTGGTGCTCGGTTGCACCCAGAAGCTCGATGGCCTCGAAGTGCGCGGCGCTGCCGTAGCCCTTGTTGCTCGCCCAGCCGTAGCCGGGCAGTACGCCGTCGAGATCGATCATCAGCCGGTCGCGATGCACCTTTGCCACTACCGACGCCGCGGCGACCGACGCGCAGTCGCGGTCGGCCTTGACCTTCGTGGTCACCTGCAGCGGGGTACCGAGGGCGGGCGACAGCCAGTCGTGCGAGCCGTCGAGCAGCACTGTCGCCGTCATGATCTCCACACCACTGGCGTGCAGGATGCCGAGCGCTCGTTTCGCGGCCAGCCCGAGGCACGCGATGATGCCCAGCCGGTCGACCTCATCGGCACTTGCCAGGCCCACGGCGGATGCCCCCGCCCACGCGGCGGCCAGGGGAGCCAGCAGCTCGCGCTTGGCCTCCGACAGCATCTTCGAATCGCGAAGCCCCACAGGAAAGCGGCCCGGGCGAACCGGATCGATGACACACATACCCACGGCGACGGGCCCAGCCAGCGCGCCACGCCCGACTTCATCGACCCCGATGACCATCGTCGCCCCTGCGCGCCCCATCGATCGCTCGTGCTTCAGAGTCGGTTCAGCCACGGGGCTCACCCAGAACCGCCCGGCGGCCCGGGAGCCGCATCTTTGGCGGCCTGGAACACAGCCGGGTAGTCGTCGAGGTAGCTCCACCGGCCGATGGGCCAGGTGATCCAGAGAGCGCGACCCACCACGTCGGCCACGGGAACGAAGCCGCCCCCCGGCTTGGTCTGGTTGTACCGCGAGTCAGCCGAGTTGTAGCGGTTGTCGCCCATCACCCAGAGCGACCCGGCGGGCACGGTGACATCGAACGCGATGTCGGAGACCTTCGTCACCCCAGCCGGCAGCTTCAGATACGGCTCGTTCAACGGCACGTCGTTCACCATCATCTGACCGAGCGCGTTGCAGCAGGCGATGTGGTCACCCGGCAGGCCGATGACCCGTTTGATGAGATGGTCGTTGCTGTCAGAGGCCGCGAGACCCACCGCGTCGAGCGCCCAGTTAATTGCACCCTTGATGGGGGACACAGCCGTGGGCGTCGCGGCAGGCAACCAGCCGCCCGGGTCTTTGAACACCACGACATCGCCGCGTTGGATGGGCATCAGGTTCGGCTCGAGCTCATTCACCAGGATGCGGTCATTGATCTGCAAAGTGTTCTGCATCGACCCGGAAGGAATGTAGAACGACCGCACCAAGAACGTCTTGATGAGTACTGAGGCGAGCAGCGCCACCAAGAAGATGATGATGATGTCGCGAATGAACAAGGCTGTGCTCTTCGAGCGACGCCCCGAACGTCTACCCGCGCGACGTGGCCGCGTGGGTACCGATGTTTCTGTCATTTAACCGCCTGAGCTCCCGACCCATTTTATGGGGCAGGAGCTCAGGTATTCGGTCACTTCGCCGGTCTGCACCGGCAACTTCACAGTCAAATTACTCAAACGTTAGGCCGTTCGGCGCAAACTGACAGAGAAAATGAAACGAGAGAAGAAGACTAGGCGCGCTTCTCTTTGATTTTCGCCTTCTTGCCACGAAGGGCACGAAGGTAGTACAGCTTCGCGCGGCGCACGTCGCCGCGCGTCACGATCTCGATGTGGTCGATGATCGGCGAGTGCACGGGGAACGTGCGCTCGACACCGACCTGGAAGCTGACCTTGCGAACGCAGAACGTCTCGCGCACGCCTTCGCCCGAACGGCCGATGACGATGCCCTGAAAGACCTGAACGCGCGAGCGGGTACCTTCGATGATGTTGACGTGTACGCGAACGGTGTCGCCGGCGCGGAAGTCGGGAACATCGCTACGCAGTGATGCTGCGTCTACGCTGTCGAGAATATGCATGGTATATCGCTCTCTGTAACCGCCACAGGTCGACTACGTGCTGGTAGCCAGTGTCTGGCTTCTGATGAAATGGTGTGCACGCGAAACTGCAGAACTCCCCTGTGGCAGAGTCTGGCGGTGGCACAATCGACAATTGTGTCATGCCATGAGGGCTTTAAGCAAAGAGGCCAACCCCGGGCATCCGGTGACCTACGGGCTCAGGATGCCCGTGACCTACTTCTCGTGACTGCGAGCCGTGTCGATGACGATGTACTCGCCGTTGGCCACCACCGGAGGCCTGGGCGCACCGGCACCCATCTGGGCAGCCGCCTGGAACGAGTCGAACGCCCCCTGTACCCGCCGCCGCGTCTCTCTGAACAGCTCGGAGAGTACGAGCCAGAACGCAGCCAGACCGACGATGACCACGGCGGTGGCAAGAAGGGTGCCTGCAGGAGTGAGAAAGCCGACGGCCACGATGGCGGCGTGCCAGAGCGCCAGAACTGCGACATCGGCCCATGAGACGGCGCGCGCCTGTCGGACACCTTTGCGGGCGTAGATGAGAACGCCGACACCGGCGAGGGCCAGCGCGAGTGCGCCGCACGAGAGCATGACCAGAAGAAACTGCCAGCCCGAACCGCCGAAAACCGACCACCCGATGAGAATCCACAGTGGCAGCACGACGACCGCAGCAACCTGCCAGTAGTAGAAGGCCCGTCGAACGAACATGATCCAAGGGTACGGCGGGTAACGTGGGTTGGGTCGTATCGCGCCTGTTCACACAGGCAAATCCAAGGGAAGACAGATGATAGAGCTCAAAACCGCCGCCGAGATCGAGCAGATGCGGCCCGCCGGCGCGTTCGTGGGCGAAGTTCTCACCGCCGTCGCTTCGGCAGCTGGGGTGGGTGTCAACCTGTTGAAGCTCGACAAGATCGCGCACGACATGATTCGCGCCCGTGGGGCAGAGTCGTGCTATATCGACTACCACCCCTCGTTCGGCGCCATGCCATTCGGCAAGGTTCTCTGCACCTCGGTCAATGACGCCGTGCTGCACGGGCTCCCCCATGACTACCGCCTGCGCGACGGCGACATGGTCTCGCTCGACTTCGCCGCGTCGGTCGGCGGCTGGGTCGCCGACTCGGCCATCACGGTCATCGTCGGCACTCCCCGGCCCGAGGATGCCCGACTCATCGACACCACAACGAGAGCTCTCACCGCGGGTATCGCTGCCGCCCAGCCCGGCGGTCGCCTCGGCGACATCTCGGCGGCCATCGCCGGCGTCGCCCTCGCAGACGGCTACTCCATCAACACGGATTTCGGCGGCCACGGCGTGGGCCGCACCATGCACGGCGACCCCCACATTCCCAACAACGGGCGCCCGGGCCGCGGCATCCACCTCGAACCGGGCTTGGTCATCGCCATCGAGCCGTGGTTTCTCGAGAGCACCGACAAGATCGTCACCGACCGCGACGGCTGGACTCTGCGAAGCGCCGACGGGTCACGCGGGGCGCACGCCGAGCACACGATTGCGATCACGGCCGACGGGCCGCTCGTGTTGAGCGCCCGCGCCTGAAGCGAACCTGGCGCAGAGTTCGGCGCGAGCGGGTCGGCCGCGAGGTCAGCTGTGCAGCGGCTGGGGCGAAACGGCGCCGCCGAGCATCCGGAACCGGCTACGCAGGGGGCAACAGATCGGGGCGAACGCGTCGGGTGCGCTCGAGTTGCTGGGCGCGGCGCCAGGTGGCGATGGCACCGTGGTTGCCGTTTGTGAGCACCGGCGGAACCTCGTAGTCGCGCCACAGCGCGGGCTTGGTGTAGCTCGGGTACTCGAGCAGGCCGTCTTCGTGCGACTCTTCGACGAGGCTCTCTGGGTTGCCGATGACGCCCGGAATCAGTCGCCCAATGGCCTCGATCATCGCCATCACGGCGACCTCCCCGCCGTTCAGTACGTAGTCGCCGAGACTCACCAGGCGCACGGATGCCCGGCTGCCGGCATACTCGAACACCCGCTGATCGATGCCTTCGTAGCGGCCGCAGCCGAACACGATGTGGTCAGCGTGGCTCAGCTCACGTGCCATCGCCTGCGTGAACACCTCGCCAGCTGGTGACGGGAAGATGACGATCGGGCCGGTGTCTGCGGCAGGCGCGTCTGCCTCGGTAGTGGATTCTGGCGCGGCGGACTTTGGCGCGGCGGCAGCGTCGAGGATCGCGTCGAGCGCCTCGCCCCACGGCTCGGGTTTCATCACCATGCCGGCGCCGCCACCGTACGGCTTGTCGTCGACCGTGCGGTGCCGGTCGTGCGTGAAGTCACGCAGGTCATGCACCGCCACCTCGAGAATGCCGTCTTCGCGGGCGCGGCCGAGCAGCGACACGTCGAGCACGCCGAAGTACTCCGGGAAGATCGTCACAATGTCGATGCGCATGCCAAAACCCTATCTCTGCCGGGGCGGCGCCCTCGTCACAACGCAATCGGCGGCCCTCGTTCAACCCGGCCGAAATGGGGCGTCGGTTCGAACCAGGGCCGCCGATTGCGCGGGCTGCGCCCCGAGATCAACCTGCCGCAGCCCGGCCTGCCGCAGGCCGGTCTGCCGCGGCCCGGCCTGCCGATGCCCAGCGCTCCAGCTGTGTTCCTGCCGGCCGACGAGCGCCCTGATCAGCGCCTCGACGCGCGGCCACTCGAACATCACCTGCGCGTACGTCAGCCGAATGACGAGGCACCCCCGCTCGTGCAGCAGCAGGTCGCGGCGCCGATCCTCCGCGAAGGCGGCCTCTGTCGAGTGCCATTGCCGCCCGTCGAGCTCGAGAACGAGCCGATCGCCAATGACCAGGTCGACAGGCTGGTCTGGTCGAATCCGATCACCCGCATACGAGCGGTGGATGACCACCCCTGCAGCGGCCGGGTCGCCGAATGGTGACGACCGATCCGTCGGCAACGCGAGGTGGTTCGCGTGCCGGTCGACCCTGACGTGCAGCCGGCCATCGTCGACGCACCACACCCCCTGAGCGCGAAGAGCAGAGATGCACGTGAGAAACCCGCCCACCCGAACGGCCTGCACGGCTTCAGCGGGTGCGGTCAGTGCTCTGATCGAGCCCTGCCGAATGCGTTCGGCCCGGCCCGTGAGAACAGCCTGCCGAACGAGGTGCGCGGTCATGCCCTCGGCGGCGCACTCTGCCGTCGAGACGATTCCGCCGCGCGCGGCAAACAGCTGGTCGAGGTGCATACAGACCAGTGTTGTAGCCCGGAACACCGCGCGGGCGGTGCCAGCACAATCTGTGGACAACCGGTGGACAACGCAATCGTCGGCCCTCATTCAACCCCACGCCCAGGGGGCAGAGGTGTGAACGAGGGCCGACGATTGGTGAACTACGAAGCGGCGGGTGCTTCGGTGACGGCGGGTGCCGACGGAACGCCAGCCGACGCGTCCGGAACCGTGTCGTCGGCCGTAGCGGCCTCAGACTCAGCGGCCTCAGACTCAGCATCGCCCGGCTCAGCGTCGTCAGCCGCCGGCAGTTCCTCGAAGAGGCCCGGAGGCGGCGTGATGGTGAGGAACCCACTGGCCACGTCGACCGACGGCACGATGGCCTTCACGAACGGAACGAGAACCTCGCCCGTGATCGTGGAGACGTGCAGCAGGTCTTGGGCCGGAAGGTGGTCGATCTGCGTCATGGTTCCGATGCGCACACCGTCACGCATGACGGCGAGGCCGACCAGCTGGTGGTCGAACCAGGCGTCTTCTTCGTCGGTGGTCTCGGTGAGGTCGTGGTCGATCCAGAGGATCGCCTTCGCCAGGGACTCGGCCGCATCACGGTCGGGAACACCGACGAAGAAGCCGACGGCGTGACCGTTGTACCAGCGCAGTTCGGCCAGTTCGAGGGTCTTACCGTGCCACGGCGAGGTGGTGGGCACTTGCAGCGTGAACACCGCGCCCGGAACGAAGCGTCGCCCCGGGTCGTCGGTGAACAGCTCGAGCTTGATCGCACCCTTCAGCCCGTGGGCTTTGGTGAGGCGACCTACTCGCAGTTGGGTCTCGTTCTTAGAAATCGGTATCAACCACGTCGACACGGATGCGCTTGCCATCGGCAAGAGCAGCAACGAGGGTGCGCAGGGCTTTCGCCGTGCGACCGGAGCGACCGATCACGCGACCGAGGTCGTCGGGGTTCACCCGAACCTCGAGAACCTCGCCGCGCGGTGAGCTCTTGGCGACAACGTGCACGTCGGTGGGGTGATCGACGATCCCCTTCACCAGGTGCTCGAGAGCCGGTGCGAGCAAGACTTACGCCTCGTCTGAGACAGCAGCTGCGTCAGCAGCCTCGTCGGCAACGGGAGCTGCAGCAACCGGAGCCGCGGGGGCCTCGGCCTTGGGGCGAAGAACGGGCTTCTTCTTCTCGTCGGCGACGAAAGCCGCTTTCGGAGCCTTGACGCGAACGGTCGAAACCGCGTTCTTGTCACCCTTGAAGATGCCCCAGTCGCCGGTCAGCTTGAGGAGAACCTCAACCTGCTCGGTGGGCTGGGCGCCAACGCCGAGCCAGTACTGCGCACGGTCGCTCTTGACCTCGATGAACGAAGGCTCTTCGGTCGGGTGGTACTTGCCGATTTCTTCGATGACACGGCCGTCGCGCTTGGTGCGTGCGTCGGCGACGACAATACGGTAGTAAGGAGCGCGGATCTTGCCCATGCGCTTCAAACGGATCTTTACAGCCACAATTCTCCTGAGTATTTTTATGGGGCGAACTGCCGGCCGTGAGCGTGGGGGCACACTCGGCCAAGAAAAAGTTCTAAGGTTCTGCGCAGTGCCTGAGTAGAGGGTCGGGCAAGGGCAGACTCGACTGACCATTCTGTCAGATATTTGCCCCGTAGAGTAATTAACACAGACATTCGGCACTTCGAACCACACAGGGGCGGCTCCATGCAGATCAGTTTCGCCGAATCGGCCCGCTCAACCCTCGGAATCGAGTGGGAGATCGCGCTCGTCGACCAGACATCTGGCGACCTCGTGTCGGTGGCCGCCGAGGTGCTGGAGGCATTGCGGGGAGCTGAGGGGTCGGAGCATCCGCAGATCACTGGCGAACTGTTGTTGAACACCGTCGAGCTCGTGACCCGGGTGCACACGACGGTTTCGGATGCCGTCGCCGACCTGCAGGGCCAGCTCGCCGAGGTGCGCGCCATCACCGACCCGCTGGGCGTCGAGCTGATGTGCGCCGGCACCCACCCGTTCGCCCAGTGGTTCGATCAGAAGGTCACCGACAAAGAGCGGTACCACAAGCTCGTCGACCGCACCCAGTGGTGGGGGCGCAACATGCTGATCTGGGGCATTCACGTTCACGTCGGTGTCGAGTCTCGCGACAAGGTTCTGCCGCTGCTGAACGGGCTGCTGACGTACTACCCGCACCTGCAGGCGCTGAGCGCGTCGAGCCCGTTCTGGGGCGGCGTGAACACCGGGTACGCGTCGAACCGGGCGTTGATGTTCCAGCAGCTGCCGACCGCCGGGCTGCCGTACCAGTTCACAACATGGGCCGACTACGAGCAGTATGTGGCCGACATGACCGTCACCGGAATCATCGACGACCACACCGAGGTGCGCTGGGACATAAGGCCCTCACCTCAGTGGGGCACAGTCGAGATGCGCGCGTGCGACGGCCTGTCGAGCCCCGAGGAGATCGGGGCTGTGGCGGCGCTCATCCAGTGCCTGGTCGATCACATGTCTGATCGGCTCGATGCGGGCGAGGAGCTGGTGACGCTGCAACCGTGGTTCACGCGCGAGAACAAGTGGCGCGCCGCCCGCTACGGGCTCGATGCCGAGATCATTCTCAACCCGGCGGGAGACGAGCGCCTCGTCACCGATGAGATTCGTGACCTGCTGGTGACGCTGGCACCGACCGCTCTGAAACTCGGATGCTCGGCAGAACTCGCCCAGGTCACCCTCATTCTCGAGCAGGGTGCCAGTTACCAGCGCCAACTGCGGGTGGCGGCCGAGAACGGCGGCAGCCTGCATGCCGTGGTTTCGTCGCTCACGCACGAACTGCGGCACGGGCTCGGGGGCTGAAGCCAGTGCCGGTCTGCACGCCGCATGAAGATGCGCGCGGCGTGCAGACCGCGTCGGCGTTACGCGTTCTTCGCGTCGCGCCAGGCGAGCAGGTCTTTCACGGGCGACACGTCGAGGCCGGGGCCGGTGATGCCGAGCGTGAACAGGGTGGCGCCGAGGGCGAGCTGGGCGTCGAGGTCAGTCTCGTCGAATCCGTCTTCGGTGTGCGGGCGTGTTCCGGTTGAGATTTCGATCTCGTTGAAGTCGCGGCCGATCTCGTCACAGTGCGCTCGCAGGATGACGAGCTTGCGCTCGAGGGTTTCGGTGTCGGCGAAGCTGTGCCAGATGTCGGCATGCTTGGCCACGATGCGAAGAGTCTTCTTCTCGCCGCCGCCGCCGATGAGCACGGGGATCTTTCGCGTGGGCGGCGGGGTCAGCTTGGACCAGCGCGACTCGATGCGCGGCATGGCTTCGGCCAGGGCATCCAGTCGCTGCCCGACGGTGCCGAACTCGTAGCCATACTCGTCGTAGTCGCGCTCGAACCAGCCCGAGCCGATGCCGAAGATGAGACGCCCCTCGGCGCCCGGGTTCTTCGCGCTGATGTGGTCGACGGTGCGGGCCATGTCGGCGAGCAGGTCAGGGTTGCGGTACGTGTTGCAGGTCACGAGCGGGCCGAACTCGATGGTCGAGGTCTGCTCGGCCCAGGCCGCCAACATGCTCCAACCCTCGAAGTGCAGACCTTCAGGGTCGCCCGAGAGCGGGTAGAAGTGATCCCAGTTGAAAGCGATGTCGACGCCGAGCTCTTCGAGCTGCGTGAGGGTGTCGCGGATCTCGCTGTAGGTCGAGTGCTGCGGTGCAATTTGAACGCCGATGCGTACCGGCCGATTCGTCTCTGAAGTCATACCAAAAGCCTACTTCGCACTGCACTGGTCGCCGCCCGCCGCGACCACTTCTGTGCAGAAGTCAGTCAACTGTTCACCTGTGAGCGACGCGTCAGATGTCGGCGCGACCCAGCCGCCAGTACCCCATGAACGCAACGGATGCCCGGTCGAGCCCGCACTCCCGCACCAAGTGTCGGCGCACCTCCTTGACCACTCCGGCCTCGCCCGCGACCCATGCGTACAGCTCCGTGCTCTCGCAGAGAGGCACGCCAGCATCGCTCACCGGAACCTCCCACAGCAGCACGGAATCGACATCGACATCGTCGAGCTTTTCGAGATCACCAACCCCACCGCGCCCGCCCGGCCCGAGCAGCATCCCCGTCGCCGCCCGTACCGCCGGCAGCAACGCCGAACCGGGATCCCCCGCCCCCCGCGCCACCACTCGCACCTCGACGCCCACGTGGGCGACCAGCGCGGCGGCGTCGCCGAGGTGCGGAACCTCAACGAGGGCGAGGCCCCGGGCATCCGGTGCCAGTCGCTCGAGAATCGATGCGATGGCCGGCAGCGCGGTCTCGTCGCCCACGAGCAGAATCGTCTCGGTGTGAGCCGGGGGCACGAAGTCGACCCCGCCACACACGCCATCGAACCCACGGTTCGGCCCCAGGATGACCAGCGGGTCTCCCGGCTGGGCTCGGGATGCCCACGCCGAAGCCGGCCCGGCATCGCCGTGCAGCACGATATCGACGTCGATCTCCCGCTCGTCGGCCCTCACCTGACGAACGGTGTACGTACGAATCGGATTCTGCCGCCCCACCGGCAGCGAACGCCACTCGGAATACCAATCGTCACCGGTCGGAACACTCTCGAGCCCGATGCCGGGCAGCGGGAAGACCAGTTTGATGCGCTGGTCGTAGCCATTGTCGGCGAACTGGTCGAGGTCAGGGCCGGTGAAGGTGAAGCGCGAAAGCGTGGGGCTCAGCGGCCGGATGCGCAGCAACTCGACCTCGAACATCAGGAACGAGCTCTGCCGCGATCGGGTTCTGGTGTGCTCCACGAAACCTCCAAGTAAGGTAAAGCTAACCTAACTCAGATGTGAGCGTGATGCGAACTGGGCGAACTCAGCGCCGCAGGAACTTCTGCAGCGACTCGAGCTCCTTCTCGCTCGGGCCACCGGCAGCGCCAGAACCAGCATCCGCGCCAGCGCCAGAACCAGCATCCGCGCCAGCGCCAGAACCAGAACCGAGCCCGAACCCAGACCCGCCGCCCGAACCCGCGCCCGCCGCCCCCGGAAGCTTCTCCCCCGACGCCAGCGCCGCGTTCTCGACGGCGCGCTTCGCCGGGTTACCCGACTTCGAGCCCTTCTTCTTCGGCTGAACCTTGCCGCGCCCTGCGAACCCGGCGCCGGGAATCGGCCCCATGCCCGGAATCTGGGGTACACCGCCGCGCGCAACCGTCTTCATCATCTTGGCGGCCTGCTCGAAACGCTGCACGAGCTGGTTCACGTCGGTCACCGTCATGCCCGAACCGCGGGCGATGCGCACGCGTCGCGAACCGTTCAACAGCTTCGGATTCTGGCGCTCGGCCTTCGTCATCGACTGGATGATGGCCTCGGTGCGAACGATTTCACGCTCATCGAAGTTGTCGAGCTGCTCGCGCATCGCGCCGGCGCCCGGGAGCATGCCGATCATCTTCTTCAGCGACCCCGCACCGCGCAGCTGCTGCATCTGGCCAAGAAAGTCTTCGAGCGTGAAACTGTCGGTGCGGAACTTCTCCGCGACCTTCTTCGCCTCTTCTTCGTCGAACGCGCCCTGCGCCTGCTCGATCAGGGTGAGAATGTCACCGAGGTCGAGGATGCGCGACGCCATGCGATCCGGGTAGAACGGTTCGAAGTCGTCGAGTGACTCACCGGTCGAGGCGAAGATGATGGGTCGGCCCGTGACAGAGGCCACCGACAGCGCAGCACCACCCCGGGCATCGCCATCGAGCTTCGTCAGCACGACACCGGTGAAGTCGACACCGGCCTGGAACGCCTTGGCCGTAGCCACCGCGTCTTGCCCGATCATCGCGTCGATGACGAAGAGCACCTCGTCGGGGTCGACGGCCTTACGAATGTCTGCGGCCTGCTTCATCATGTCGGCATCCACGCCGAGACGGCCGGCGGTGTCGACGATGACCACGTCGTACTGCTTGTCGATGGCCCACTTGATGGAGTCTTTGGCGACCTTCACGGGGTTGCCGACGCCGTTGCCGGGCTCGGGTGCGTACACCGCGACGCCGGCCTGTCCACCCACCACCTGCAGCTGCTGCACGGCGTTCGGGCGCTGCAGGTCGGCGGCGACCAGAAGCGGGGTGTGGTTGTCTTTCGCGAGCCACTTCGCCAGCTTGCCGGCGAGCGTCGTCTTACCGGCGCCCTGCAGGCCCGCGAGCATGATGACCGTCGGAGCCTTCTTGGCGAAGTTGATGCGCCGGGCCTCGCCACCGAGAATGGCGATCAGTTCTTCGTTGACGATCTGAACCACCTGCTGGGCGGGGTTCAAGGCCTTGTTGACCTCGTCGCCGAGCGCGCGCTCACGCACCTTGCCGGTGAAGTCTTTGACGACATCCAGCGCCACGTCGGCGTCGAGCAGGGCACGACGAATCTCGCGGACCGTACCGTCGACGTCTGCAGGGCTGAGCTTGCCCTTCGTGCGAAGATTTCGAAAGGTATCGGCTAAGCGGTCAGAGAGGTTTCCAAAAGTGGCCATGGTGACACAATCTTAACCGATCAGGTTCTGTACGAAGACGTGCGGCGTGAAACCGGTGAGGTCGTCTTGTTCGCACGGGCGACCGCGCCGATCGGTTCTGTCGACGTGACGAGCCCAACCAATCCAGATAGTCGATTTTTTATCAGCTACGATAGGAGACGTGCTCTACTTTCCACCGATGATCTCAAGCCGTCCATGACGGTAGGAGCCGCGATGTTACTCGCGACGAGTGTCGATTGTTCAACGACGAACTGCGGGCAAGACGCCTTAGCTGGAATCCTTCTGTTGTTGCCCATAGTTCTTATCGTCGCAATCCGTGGTGGCAGCCCCGCCGCACGAAAGATGAGGTACATCGTTTGCGGATGCGTGGCATTACTCTGTTGGGGCCTTACCGCGTGGATTGTCGCCTCAACGAACTAGCCCAGAGCTCTGTCTTAACCGATCAGGTTCTGCACGAAGACATGCGGCGTGAAACCGGTGAGGTCGTTGATGCCCTCGCCCTGGCCGATCAGTTTGATCGGGATGCCCGTGCGCTCCTGCACGGCCAGAACGAACCCGGCCTTCGCCGAACCGTCGAGCTTGGTGAGCACGAGGCCGGTGACCCCGGCATGCTCGATGAACGCTTCCGCCTGGAGCAGACCGTTCTGGCCCGTCGTGGCATCGAGTACGAGCAGCACCTCGGCGACGGGTGCCTGCTTCTCTATGACGCGCCTGATCTTGGTGAGTTCATCCATCAGCCCGCCCTTGGTCTGCAGGCGGCCGGCGGTGTCGATGATGGCGATCTCGATATTGTTGCGCTTGGCGTACTCGACGGTCTGGAAAGCCACCGAGGCGGGGTCTTGGCCCTCTTGCTGCGGCCGCACGATGTGCGCGCCCGCGCGTTCGGCCCAGGTCGCAACCTGCTCGACGGCGGCGGCCCGGAACGTATCGGCCGCCCCGACCACGACCGTGCGGTTGTAGTTGCCCAAGAACTTGGCGAACTTGCCGATGGTCGTGGTCTTGCCCACGCCGTTCACGCCCACCACGAGCACGACCGCCGGCCGCTCGGTGAGCTTCAGCGTGGGGTCGAGCTTCGAGAACCGCTCCTCGAGAGTCTCCCGAAGCATGCGCTGCAGGTCTTTCGGGTCGGTGGTGTTGTAGCGCGACACCTTCGTGCGCAGGTCGCCGACGATCTGATCAGTGACGTCGATGCCGAAGTCTCCGGTGATGAGTGCGGTCTCGAGGTCGTCCCACGTCTCGTCGTCGATCGTCTTCTTTGCGAACATGCCGCGGAGGGCGCCCGACAGCGACCAGGAGTTGCGTTCAGCCATGCCCTCAGCCTAATGAGCCGCGTGGATGCCCGGGCACCGCTTGCCCGCGGCGCCCTGCCCGCGCCTCCGCGCAGTAATCGTGTAGTCGGCCGGGGTCACGGGCGCTCGAAGGTGCCCCAGGTGCGCCCGCGCGCGAGGATCAGCCCGTACGCGGCGGCGGCGACAGACTCGAGGCGGGCGGTGGCGGGCAGCGGAAGAGGCTTCGAGAGCGCGAACAGCTGGAACACGTACCGGTGCGGCCCGTGCGCCTCGATAGGGTGTGGGCCGGCGTACCCGACCCGGTTGAACGAGCCGGGGTGCAACACGATTCCGGTGTTCTCGGCCTCGAGGTTGAGTTCGCCCCGGGCGACCGAGGTGCGGCTCGGGTCGAGGCGGGCGAGCAGGTGGATGACCGGGCGAGGCAGAGGCACATCAGGGTCTTCGACCACCAACAGTAACTGCTTGGTGCCCGCGGGCAGGCCGCTCCAGACGAGCGCGGGTGAGACGTTGTCGCCTGCACCGTCGCCCGCGTGGAGTGCCGGAATCGCAGCCCCCTCGGCGAAGTCGGGGCTGCTCATGACAATCGTAGTGGGAGCCTCGGGCGCAAGCGTGCCCCAGGCCAGCATGTACGAACCAGCGCGCACCCGGCGAATCAGCCGGCCCGGCTTCGGAAGCTTCACCACGGTCGCACTCCGCCCCTCACGACGCCACCTCGACCCGCTGGCCGATCACGGCCGACACCCCGTCTTGCCGCATCGAGACGCCGTACAGCGCGTCAGCGATCTCCATCGTGCGCTTCTGGTGGGTGATGACGATGAGCTGCGAGGTCTGTCGCAGGTCTTGGAAGATCGTGAGCAGACGCCCCAGGTTGGCGTCGTCGAGGGCGGCCTCGACCTCGTCCATGATGTAGAACGGGCTGGGGCGCGCCTTGAAGATGGCGATCAGCAGCGCCACGGCGGCGAGCGAACGTTCGCCGCCCGAGAGCAGAGACAGCCGCTCGATCTTCTTGCCCGCCGGCTTCACACTGACCTCGACCCCCGTCGTGAGCAGATCCGAAGGGTCGGTGAGTGAGATACTCCCGGTTCCGCCGGGAAACAGCACGGGAAACACCTCGGCGAAGGCGTCCCGCGTGTCGTTGAAGGCGGCCTCGAAGATGTACTTCATCTTGTCGTCGATCTCGTCGATGATCGTGAGCAGGTCTTTGCGCGTGTTCGTGAGGTCGGTGAGCTGTTCGGTGAGAAATTTGTGCCGCTGCTCGAGTGCGTCGAACTCTTCGAGTGCGAGCGGGTTCACGCGGCCTAGTTCGGCGAGCATGCGCTCCGCGCGGGCCAGGCGGCGCTTCTGCTCGTCGCGGTCGAACGGAACGGTTTCGGGGTCGGCCGGGCCCGCGTGGTCGCCCCCCTGCGATTCGGTTCCGGATGCCCCCGAAGGAGCCGCACCGGCCGTTCGGCTGATCAGAGCGGGGCCGGCGCCCCGAACATCCATCGGAATCGGCTGATCGGGCCCGTACTCCTCGACCAGATCGGCCTCCACCATACCGAGCTCAGAACCCACCCGTTCGAGCACGCTCGACAGGTGCAACTTCTTCTCGTAGATCTGCAGTTCGAGCCCGTGCACGTTCTCGGTGATGCCCTGCAAGCGTTGCCGGAGCCCCGCCTCGAGCTTGCGCAGATCGGTCAGTTCGGCATTCTGTTCGGCCCGTTCGGCCTCACTCTGGGCGAGTTCGAGCCGGGCAGCTGCCACCGAACGGTCGACCGAGTCGAGCACCTCTGGCAGGCTTTCGGCGACGGCCGTGGCCGCATCGACCTGCCGGCGCCGAATCACCGCGCGCCGGGCCGCCTCCTCCGCCGCCTGGCGCTCGCTTTCGAGTTGCCGTTCGAGCGCGACCACGCGAGCCTGTTCGGCCCGCACCCGCTCCCGCACGGTCTCGAGCTGCAGCCGCGCGTCGAGTTCGCCGTCGCGCGCCTTCTCGAGGGCTCCGAGCAGATCGTCGCGCGAACTCACATCGAGAATCGGGCGGGGCCGACTGCGCGCCGCATCGAGTTCGACACGCGCCTTCTCGGCCGCCGCCAGTGCCCCCGCCACGGTTTCGCCGGCAGCCGCACGCGAGCGCTCGAGCCGTTCGAACTCACCCTGACTCGCATCGACCTGCGCGCGCAGCCGCGAGAGCCGCTCGGTCTGCGCCGCGAGCCGCGAGTCGAATTCACGCAGTGCCTGCAGCGCCGCCGTCGACTGCTGCTTCGCGTTCTGCAGAATTCCGCGCTGTTCGGCCAAAGCGAACGTGGCACGATCGATGTCGGCCGTCACGATCTCGAGCCGGTCAGACGCCGCATCCCGCTCCGCCACCAGCTCGAGCCGCGACCGTTTCGCGCCCGAGCCGCCGCGCAGCACGTACTCCGTGAGCACGTCGCCGCCCTTCGTGATGATCGTCACCGGGAGGGTTTCCGGATGCCCGGCGTCGCCATCCTCGCTCTCAAGCACCTTCCACGCGGCTCGTGCCGCCGCGATGTCGTTCGCGATAAGGGTCGCGAAGAGAAGCGCTTTCACGCCCGCCGGCGCGACGACCACTTCGGCGGCGGGTGTGAGGCCGGCTTCGGCAACCGAAGCATTCCAGCTCGGAGAACGCGCACCAACACCAACACCTGCACTCGTCGCAGCCGCCATAGCCGCAGAACCCCCCGCCGCCACAATCACCTCGACCCGACCCATATCGCCCGCCCGCGCGTGCTCGAGCGCCGCGAAGGCGTCATCGCGCGTCTCGGCCAGCACCCCGTCGGCGAGCGACCCGAGCGCCGCCGCGATGGCTGCCTCGAACCCCGGCGTGACCTGAACGTTCTCGGCGACGAGCCCGCGCACACCGGCGAGGCCGGAGGCCGCGAGTTCGCTCGATCCGTCTTTCTGCGAGAGCGCCATCGACAGCGCGCTGGCCTTGCCTGCCAGGGCATCTCGTTCGCGTTGGTGCGCGTGCAGGGCATCCCGAAGCTGCTCGATCTCGGCCTCGGCCTCGAACACGGCCGCCTGCGCGAACTCGTAGGCCTCATCGAGGTCGGTCTCGCCCGCGTCGGAGGTGGCCGCCTCGGCCTCGAGGGCGACGAACTCGATCTGCAGGCGTTCGCGGCGGTCGTGGGCCGCGTCGAGCGCGTTCTGCTGCCGCAGGTCTTCGCCGCGAACGGCCGCGAGCCGCGAGTTGGCCGACTCGAGCTGGCCGGCGAGCTTCGAGATCTCGAGGTCGTGCCGCGAGACCAGCGCACTCTGCGCGGCGATCTGCTCGTCGGCCGCGTCGAGCGCCTGCCGCGCGGCGAGGGTCAGTGCCTGAGCGCCGTGCCACGCCTGCTCGGCAGCCACGACTCCCCCGGCGAGGCGCGTCGCCTCGATCTTCGAATCGGCGACCATCGTGGGCGAGACGCCCGGCGCGGCGGCCGAATTCTCCTGCTCAGAGCCGAGCAGCGCCAGGCGCTGATTGGCGAGCGTATAGAGGCCGCGCAGGCGCTCCTGCACCGATTCGAGGCCGAAAGCGGTGCGGCGCGCGAGGTCGACGGCGTCGCCCACTTGGGCCCGCTCGATGCGTTCGATACGCAACTGGTTCTGTTCGAGCTGTTCCTGCAGCACGATGCGCTCGGTTCGCCGCTCGTTCTCGCTCTTCGAGTGGGTGTCGAGGGCAGCTCTCAGGGTGACCACTTCGTCGGCCAGCAGGCGGGCACGGGCATCCCGCACGATCGAGGCGATGCCCTGGGCCTCTTTCGCCACCTCGGCCTGGCGACCCAGAGGTTTCAGCTGGCGCCGGATCTCGCCCGCCAAGTCGCTCAGCCGCGTGAGGTTCGCCTGCATGGCTTCGAGCTTTCGAGCGGTCTTCTCTTTGCGGCGGCGATGCTTCAGGATGCCCGCGGCCTCCTCAATGAATCCACGCCGCCCCTCGGGTGTGGCGTGCAGCACCGCGTCGAGCTGGCCCTGGCCCACGATCACGTGCATCTCCCGCCCGAGGCCGGAGTCGCTGAGCAGCTCCTGCACATCGAGCAGCCGGCACGCGTCGCCGTTGATGGCGTACTCGCTGCCGCCGTTGCGGAACAGCGTGCGGCTGATGGTCACTTCGGAGTAGTCGATCGGCAGAGCGCCGTCGGAGTTGTCGATGGTCAGAATGACCTCGGCCCGGCCGAGCGGGCCGCGAGTGGCCGTGCCCGCGAAGATGACGTCTTCCATCTTGCCGCCGCGAAGCGTCTTCACACCCTGCTCGCCCATCACCCAGGCCAGCGCGTCGACCACATTGCTCTTGCCCGAGCCGTTCGGGCCGACCACGCAGGTCACTCCGGTCTCGAACGCGAACGTCGTGGGCTGCGCGAAAGACTTGAACCCCTTGAGGGTCAGGCTTTTCAGGTACACCGGGCGACCTTTCGAGTGAGGCTTGCGTCTACGGTACAGGGGCCGGGCATCACGGGGTGCCGTGACACGTGCGCCGGTAAACTGGGGGCCATGGCACGCACACCCCTCGTCGCACCGGGTTCAGAGCTCGACGACGCCGAACGACGGCGGTATTCGCGCCAGATCAGGCTGCCGCAGATCGGCGTCGAGGGTCAGCGCCGGCTGAAGGCTGCGCGGGTGCTGGTGATCGGCGCGGGCGGGCTCGGGTCGCCGGTTCTGACCTACCTGGCGGCGGCCGGGGTCGGCACGCTCGGCATTGTCGATTTCGACACGGTCGACGTGTCGAACCTGCAGCGGCAGACCATTCACACAGTGGCGGCGGTCGGTGAGTTGAAGACGCGGTCGGCAGAAGCGGGCATCCGGAGCCTGAACCCGCACGTCACGGTTCAGCTGCACGACGAACGCCTCACCGGGCGCACTGCCGCTCGCATTCTCTCGGGCTACGACCTCGTCGTCGACGCAACCGACAACTTCGCCGCCCGCTACCTCGCAAACGACACGGCAGCCCTGCTCCGGATGCCCTACATCTGGGGTTCGGTGCTGAGGTTCGACGGGCAGGTGTCGACGTTCTGGCCGCTCGCGCCGGGCGGAGCAGTAGACCTCCGCCACCTCTTCCCCACCCCTCCCGCCGACGACGAAGCTGAATCGTGCGCGGTGGCCGGCGTGCTCGGGCCGCTCTGCGGCGTCGTGGGATCAGCCATGGCGGCCGAGGCGCTGAAGCTCATCGTCGGGTTCGGCGAGCCGCTGTTCGGGCGCATCCTGGTGGTCGACGCCCTCGATTCGACGTTCACGATCGTGCCGTTCAGGGCCGCCGCCGAAAGCAATCCCCCGCTCTCCGACACCGCTGAGAGCCGCCCGACAACCGACAGCACCGCCACCTCCGATGGGAGCAGTCCGATGACCCCAGATACCGCGCGCGCCACCGCCGCACCCGCAACCGCACCCGCCGCCAGCTCAGTGCCGCGTCGCTCGCCCTCCGTCACCGTCGACATGCTCGCCGAGCGCCTGGCCGCACGGGCCGCGGGCACCGACGACTTCGTGCTCGTCGACGTGCGCGAGGAGTGGGAGCACGACGCCGTCGCGATCGAGGGTGCCGAACTCGTTCCCCTCGACTCGCTGCTTTCGGATGCGGCACGCGCGCTCATCCCGCAGACCGCCGAGGTGCTCGTGCACTGCCACCACGACGGACGCTCGCGCTACGCACGCGACGTGCTCCTCCAGTCGGGCTACTCCGACGTCACCTTCGTCGAGGGCGGCATCGATGCCTGGGCCGCCCTCATCGACCCGACCCTGCCGCGGTACTGACCCTGTCTCTTATACACATCT
>NZ_JASJXO010000024.1:0-51232 GCF_035018625.1 Subtercola sp. RTI3
CCCCCCCGCGCGCGGGGCCCCCCCCCCCCCCCCGGCCCCCCCCCGGGGGGGGCCCCCCCCCGGGCCCCCCCGCCACCCGCGGGCTCACGATGAGCGCTTTCGCTGCTGCAGGGCGCGCCCGAGCAGCGTCGTCGTGGCGGCGCTCAGCACGATGAAGAGACCGGGAAAGAATGTCATCCACCAGAACGACGAGATGTAGGTGCGGCCCGCCGACAGCATGGCGCCCCACTCGGGTGCGGGAGGCACCGCGCCAAGCCCCAGATAGCTGAGCGAGGCAGCCCACACGATCGATTGCCCGATGCCCAGGGTTGCGATGACGAACAGTGCGCCGGCGACGTTCGGTAACAGGTGGCGCACCAGACGTGACGCGGGGCCGTGCCCGAGCACGGTAGCGGCCTCGATGTAGGGCGCTACCCTCACCTGCCGCACCTGGCTGCGGATGAGCCGGGCATATCCCGGTGCTGTCGAGAGCCCCACCGCGATGGTCGACGTGACCACCCCCGGCCCGTAGATCACAATGAAGAGCAACGCCAGCAGCAGCCCAGGAAAAGCGAACAGCACTTCGAGCAGCCGGGTCGTCGAGAAGTCGAGCCAGCGCGGCCCGAGGCCCGCCAGCAGCCCGAACACCAACCCCAGTCCGATACCGATGGCCGTGGCGGTGAGCCCGATGGTCACGGATGCCCGGGCACCGTGTATCACCCGTGTGAAGATGTCGCGCCCCGATTCGTCGGTGCCGAAGAGGTGGTTGGCCGATGGCGGCTGAAAGCTCTGCAGCGGGTTGATGCCGAGCGGATCACCCGGAGCGATCAGCCCCGGCGCCACCGCAGCCACGACCAGCAGCAGAATGACGGCGCCGGCGAGCACTTCGGCCACGCTCACACCGCGGGCGAGACGGTGGCCGCGACGATGCCTCCGTTGGCTGCTGCGCTGCCGGCCGCGCTGGGCGGCAGGCGGCTCTGTCAGGCTCGGCGAGATGATCATCGCGACACCGCCCGAGCGGCCAGCCGGGGGTCGATGAGTCGCTCGGCAAGGTCGGTCGCGGTCGTGACGAGCATGTAGCCGAGCGCCACGACGATGACGACACCCACCACGAGGGGAACATCGCGCCCCTGTACCGCCTGCAGCAGGCTGCGACCAAGGCCCGGCCGGGCGAAGATGGTCTCGACCACCACCGCGCCGCTGAGAAGCGAACCGAACGCCCAGCCGGCCAGGCCGATCGCAGGAATCGCGGAGTGCCGCAGCGCGTGCCTCCAGAAGACGCCGTTCTCGTTCTCGCCACGGGCGCGGGCCGAGAGCGCGAACGGCGACGACATCGCATCGAGCAGCGCCTCGCGCATCACCTGGCCGAGAAACCCGGCGAGGGGAACGGCGAGAGTCAACGCCGGCAGAATGAGCCCGCTGGGGCCCGGCACGCTCACCGGGGGCAGCCAGCCGAGCACCGTGCTGAACAGCACGATGCCGAGAATGGCCAGCCAGAAGTGCGGCACGGCCGCGGCCACCACCTCGAGAAACGAGGCAACGGCCGAGGCGGCACGGCCGCCCCGCACAGACCAGGCGGCCACTGCAAGAGCGATGACGACAGCCACGCTCAGTGCAACCACGGCCAGGCCGAGCGTGGGTGGCAGTGTGTCGGCGATCACGCTGGCCACGCTCTGGTGCAGGGCGTACGAGCGACCGAGGTCGAGGCTGGCGAGTCGCCCGAGAAAACGGAGGTACTGCAGAAGAAGCGGCTGGTCGAGGCCGTACTCGGCCCGGGCATCCGCCAGTGCGTCGGCACTCGCCTCTGAACCGGGACCCCCGACGATGGCTTCGGCGGGGTCGCCCGGGATGAGCCGGATAGCGAAGAACGTGACCGTCGACACCGCCCAGAGCACAAAGACCACGCCGCCCAGGCGCAGCAGCAGCCAGCGCAGCAGGGGAGCGGCGGGTGTCATGCTCCGACCGTAGCGCGGCAGAGCGCCTACTTCTGTAACCACGTGTCGTAGAGAGTGGGGGTCGAGACCGTGGGCATCGCCCGCAGACCCTTCACGACCGAGCGCTGCAGGTAGCCGTTCTGCTGGTCGTACAGCGGCAGAATGTAGAACCCTTCGAGCACGATCTTCTGCGCCTGTGTGTAGAGCGAGGCGCGTTCGGTGGCATCAGAACTTTGGCTGGCACGGGTGAGAAGGTCGTCGAGCGTGGGGTTCGTGACCTGCGCGTGGTTGGCGAAGTAGCCGCTGGGTGCGGGCTTCGTGCTGGCCGAGTCGAAGAGGGTTCGCAGCACGTCTGGGCCGACCTTCGTGTAGGGCGCGCTCACAAGGTTGTAGCTGTTGGAACCGAGCGCTCCGTACCAGCTCGAGAGGTCGAGCGGCTCGAGGTCGACCTTGAAGCCGGCTTGCTTAGAGGTAGCCTGCAGCTGTTCGAACAGTGACTGCTCGGCGGGAATCGACTGGTTGGTGCTGACCGGAAACTTCAGTTCGAGCACCTGGCCGTTCTTCACGCGGTAGCCGTCGGTGTTGCGGTCGGTCCAGCCGGCCTTGTCGAGCAGTGTGGCGGCGGCAGCCTGGTCGTACCCGAAGATACCGGGCTCGGAGTAGCCCAGGGGCTCGATGCTCGACAGCGCCGAGTATGAGCGGGTTGCGGTGCCGAAGAACAGGCTCGTCACGGCGTCGTTCACATCGGCCGACCGAATGAACGCTTCGCGCACGTTCGCGTCGTCGAACGGCGCGATCGACGAGTTCAGTTCGATGCGGTCAGAGGCGCCCGGCCGCGGTGCGGAGAGATAGCTGAGGTCGCTCGACTTCTGCGCCTGAACGATGGTGTCGGGCTGCACATTGTCGATCACGTCGACTGTGCCGGCCTGCAGAGCTGCGTAGCGCGAGGCGGAGTCGGGCAGAAAGCGCCACTCGATGCTCTGCAGGTACGCCGGGCCCTGGTGGGCTGCGTCAGCGGGCGGGGAGTTGTAGGCGTCATTGCGGGTCAGCGTGATCGACTGCTGGCGGTTCCACGCGGTCACGGTGAACGGGCCGGTGCCGACCGGCGAGGCGCAGTTGTCGGCCTGCGAACGCTTCAGCGCGGTGGGCGACTCCATGGCGACCCATGGCATCGAGAGCGATTCGAGCAGGGCGCTGTCAGGCTGGCTGAGCGTGAAGTGGGCGGTGTGGGCATCCGGAGCGGTGACAGATGTGACCTTCGCCAGAGCGAGGTAGCCGGTCGACGAGGCCGTACTCGGGTTCTGCACATGGGCGACGTTCGCGGCCACGGCTGCGGCGTCGAAGGGGGTGCCATCGGTGAAGGTCACACCGTTCTTGAGCGTGAAGTCCCAGCTCAGGCCATCGGCTGAGGTCGTCCACGATGTGGCGAGCCACGGGATGATCTTGCCGGTCGAATCGCGGGAGACCAGCGATTCGAGGTACTGGGTGGCCACCAGCGCCTGCGGGTAGTTGCCGCCCACGTGCGGGTCGAGGCAGGTGGGCTCGGCGTCTCCGGTCGCGTAGACGAGCGTGCCGCCCGCGACCGGGGTGCTGGTCGCGGGCGAAGCGGGGCTGGCGGTGCAGCCGGCGAGCACGGCGGTGACGGCTGCGGCGGCCAGGAGGGGCATGAAAAGGCGGTTCACTCGAAAACTTTCGTCGATGCTGCGATTGATGGACTCAGTCCACAATTACATCACGGCTGAGACGCGCCCCGGCCCCTGCTCGCCCTGTTCGCTCTGTTCGCTCTGTTCGAGCAGGGCAGTGAGCGCGTCGAGGGCCGGCGCCTGGCCCGTAACCAGCTTGCGAAGGGCATCAGCTCGGGCGACCCAGCGCGCGTCGTCGATTTCGGGAAACTGCTGCAGTCGGCCCGAGCCGCGCGGCCACTCCAGCTCGAAGGTGTTGCTTCGGGCGAACGCGATCGGCTGCTCGCAGCGGGCGGTGAACAGGCGAACGACCTTGCCCGAGCGCTGCCGAAAATCGCCGAGCAGAACGTAGGGCAGGGCGGGGGCATCCACCCCGATCTCCTCACGAAACTCGCGCCGCGCGGCCGCCAGAGGGTCTTCGATGGTGTACTCACCCTTCGGCGCCGACCACGCCGCAGCGTCTTTCTTCGCCCAGAACGGGCCGCCCATGTGCGCGATGAACACCTCGGTCGAATTCGCGTCGCCGCGATAGAGCAGGATGCCCGCGCTCGTCGTGCCCGCCATAGTGTGTTCCTCTCTCCCGTGTTTCGCAGGGTCGTTCGAATCAGCCCCGCTGCTCGAGAAACGTGCTCGCGCGCGCCGCCCGCGCAAGCAGCTTAGGCTGGGAACACGTCTTCTGAAGAGGGGTCTGCATGATCGTCGTCATCGCTTTCATCGCCAACATTCTGGTGGCCCTCGCCACACCGGTGGCCGCTGGCGGCCATCGGCGTGTTCACAGTGGGCGCCGTCATCTCGGTCATGCACGGGGTGCAGCAGCTGTTCGCCCCCGAACCGGCCAGTGACTTCGCGATCGCCTATGTCGTGCTGGGTGTCTCTGCGGTACTCGAGGGCGTCTCGCTGGTGCAGTCGCTCGTGGAGGTTCGCCGCACCAGCTGACGGGTGATGCGGCGTACGACTCGATCGGCTCGATTGAGACCGACGAGCGGGTCGAACAGACGGTACTCACCTTGTCGGTCGACGACGAGCCCTCGCTGGTGTTCGACCAGCTCACCGCTTGACGCCTGCTTCACCGGGTATCACGCGCCGGGAAGCACCACTCCGTCGCCCGAGCGGGCGTTGTACACGAGCGTCTCGGCTTCGCCGTAGCCCCGGAACACGGCCAGCGCCTCGTCTCGACCCACACCCTGCGTCACGGTGATGCCCCGAGCCTCGAACTGCTCGGCCCAGTCATCGCGCATCGGGCCCTCGTCGAAGCCGGTGAGGCGTTCGAGCTCGGGGCCAGAACCTGCAACGACGAGATGCCGGATGCCCGACCACATGGCCGAGCCGTAACACATGACGCACGGCCGCCAGTTCACCACCAGTTCGAGCTCACGGTCACGGTCGGCGCCGAGATCCCAACTGCCGGTCTCGACCTGCGCCAGGCTCAGCGCCATGACTTCGGCGTGGGCAGACGCGATGCCGCTCTGCAGCACGACGTTCACCCCGACTGAGATGATCTCGCCGGTGGCCCGGTCGGCCACCAGAGCCGCGAATGGCCCGCCATTGCCTTCTCGATAGTTTCGGTCGGCGAGCGCATTGACCAGGGCCATGCGTTCGCCGGCCGTACCGAGCTGGGTCGGCATGGCCGGCAGCTCGGTGACGAGCCAGGCGGGCAGTTCGAGGCTGAGGCGGGTTCTCATCGGTCTCCTCCGGATGATCAGCTTGCGGCTGTGGCCAGAATATCAACCACGAACACCAGGTCGTCGGTTCCGCTGATGCCAGCCGAGCTGTTGCCCGCCGAGCCGTAGCCCTGGTCGGGCGGAATCACGACGATGACCTGCGAGCCGACGGTGCTGCCCACGAGAGCGGCTGAGAATCCCTTGATGACCTGGCCGGTTCCGAAAGTGGCCGGCGACTTGCCCCAGCTCTCGTCGAACACCTTGCCGGTCGACCAGATGACGCCCTGGTACTGCACGGTGACGCTGTCGCCGTCGGCAACCGTTTTGCCGTCACCCTTCTTCAACAGACCGATCTGCAGTGCGGTGGGCTGCGGGGTGCTGGGAATGGTCACCGTCGGGGTTCCGTCGGCCGCGAGGGCAACCGTGGGGAACCCGGCCGGAGCCGGCTGGTCGACGCCGGTGGCCTTGGTGGGCATGTTCGGGTCGAGCGTGGCCGACGGCGACGAGGTGGCAGTCGAGACCGGCGCGGGCTGGTCGTCTTTCACATCGATGACGAAGACCACGGTGTCGCTGGCGGCCACGCCGAGCGTGGTGTTGCCGTTGGTGCCCCACGCATCTGACGGGGGAACGACCGCGACGATGCGCGACCCGACGGTGGCGCACGAGACGGCCTTCACGATGCCCGGCAGAAACTGTGTGGCGTCGACCGTGACGGCCTGGGCGCCGATCTCGGCATCGGTCGTGGTGAAGAGCTGCGCACCCGACGTGCCGTTGTAGAGGGTGAAGTCAACCGTGGCGATGGAGCCGACGGCAACCTCTGTGCCGGTGCCGACGAAGTTGACTGTGCGCTCGGTGGCGGTTGTCGTCATGGGTGCCGTGAACGTGGTGGTGGGCAGGGCATCCAGTGCCCCCGTCACCTGCACGGCGGCGGAGTTCGCACCCGCTGCGGTCGGAGTGCACGGAACGGCGCTGGCGGTGGGGCTCGCGGAAGAGCCACTGCACCCTGCGAGGGCGAGAGCTACGGCGGCTGCAGCCGCGAAAAGGGCGATTTTGCGCATGAATCCTCAGATCTGAGTTATAACCAAACCAGTTCAGTTTGGTGCAGGCGGCTATGAACAAGCTGAACGAGGGGCTCGCTGACAGTCGTGAGATGGATTGTGTGACGATCTGCCCCCGACGTACGTCTTACCTGAGTACTGGGCGCAGCCTGCGACCGACGACAGACAGAGGAATCACACACACGTCATGGGCATGCTCACTTACGGATCACCCGGCACAGATCTTCACTTCGACGACCGGCTTCTCGCTCACCTGCAAGCGGTGATCACGGCGAAGCTGCGTCGCGACGAGAAGTTCGGGTTCACCTGCTCGGCGGGCGACGGCGGCGGATACGTGTCGGTCTGGGTGCACCCGGCCATTCCGCTGGTATTCCGGTTCGATGGAGCCGAGCGCCCGACGCTCAACCGAGCATGGATCGAGGCGCTCATGCAGAGCGCCAACAGCGGGGGAGGGCTGTCGGCCGTCGCTGAGCCGGCGTGAGGGCCTCCGCCGGGCATCCGGAACCGCTGCCGTAGGCTTGAGGCGATGATCACGCGACGAGAAGCAGCACTGAGGCTCGATATTCCGCTCGAGATGGCCTCGCGGCACGGCCTGCCCTCGCGTATGAGCGAGGCTGAGCTTGCCGCTATCGACGCCGACCCACCCGCGTGGCTCGTTCAGTCACGAGCGAACAGAACCGGGGCCAAACCGGTGTGGATTCAGCTGACATGCTCGATCTGCGGCTTCTCAGAGGCAGCGAGGCCCAAAAAATGGTGGCCCGCCTTCACCTACCTCAGCTGCGACTTTCACAACCCTGACGAACTGCCGCCCGTCGCACCCTCTGCAGTTCGCAGAGAATACGACGGGGTCGGCAGCCGCTTCGTCGGCGTCGTCGACGAGGTGTAGTTCTTACTTCTTCTCTTCGAGCTTGAGGGCGATGCCCAGGGCGAAGAACGTGGGTGCCCAGTGCCCGATGAAGATTCCCCAGCGGTCAGACTGAGCCTTGTCGTCGCCTTTGCGTGCCCGGCTGATGAAGTACGTGATGAACGACAGCAGGATGGAGCTGAATCCACCGGCATACGCCCACTCGCTCTTGAAGCCGAGTTCGTTCAGTTTCTCGATCATGGTGACTCCTTGTGTGTTGGCATTCGTGTCAAGTGAAGTCTCCTTTGCTACTGACAGCGAAGGAAGGCCTTGACTTACGTGTGCCTACGCCTGACCGTGGCTGGCGCGTGAGCGCCGAGACAGCGAGTCGATGATCACGGCGAGAAGAAGCACGGCGCCGGTGATCATGTAGCGAATCGACGAGTCGAGGTTGAGCAGCGTGAGTCCGCTCGAGATCGACTGGATGACCAGAATGCCGAGCAGCGCAGACCAGGCGCTGCCCCGACCGCCGAAGAGGCTCGTACCGCCGATGACAGCTGCTGCGATGGCGTTGAGGTTGGTGTCGCCACCACCGCTCGACAGGCTGGCTGAGGTGAGCCGTGCCGACGCGAGCAGACCACCGAGAGCGGCGAACGTCGAGGTGAGGATGAACACCGAGATGTAGACGCGGTTGACCCGGATACCGGCGCGGCGTGCTGCTTCGACAGACCCACCGACGGCGAAGACCGAGCGGCCCCACTTGGTGCGGGTGAGGAAGTAGTTCATCACGACGACGAGCACAACGAAGAGCAGGAACATCGCGCCGAGCCCGCGGTCGGTGGCCAGATACGACACCGCGAGGAGCAACAGAATGAGCAGCAACACGGCCTTCAGCAGCATGACCGACAGCGCGCCGGTTGACAGGCCCGCCTTGCGGCGGCGACGTGACCGGCTGTAGTCAGACAGGAACAGCGCTGCTGCGGCGATCACCGCTAGGGCGTATGCCGCCCACGGTGGCAGAAAGGTCGCCTGGGCGAACTGAACGATCCATGAGTCGTAGGGCAGGTTGATCGAGCCGTTCGGCCCGAGCACCTTGAGCTGCAGGCCGAGGAAGGCGAGAAGCCCGGCCAGGGTGATCACGAAGCTCGGAACACCGAACCGGGTGAAGAGCAGACCGTACAGGTAACCGATGGCGGCACCCACCACGAGAGCGACGATCACCGCGAGGGCGACGGGCCACTTCAGCTGGGTGAGACCGACGCCGAGAATGGCGGCGGCGAGGCCGCTCACTGATCCGACGGAAAGGTCGATCTGGCCGAGCAGTAGTACGAGCACGATGCCGATGGAGATGGTTCCTACGGCGGCACACTGCAGGGTGAGGTTGACCAGGTTGTTCGCCGAGAGGAAGTTCGGGTTGAGAATCTGGAAGATGACGCAGATGACAACGAGCCCGATGATGACCGGTAGCGACCCGAGGTCTCCGCCGCGCACCCGCTGGCGGAACGCCAGTACGGCGCCGCGCAGGCCTTCGGTTCTGACCAGTCGTTCGTCTTGCAGGTCTGCGGCGCGTTCGGCCGGGGTTTCTGAGGGGGAGGTCATGACTGCGGGTTCTCCTCGGTGCCGGGTGCAGGCGTCTCGTGGGTGCGGAAATCTTCGGTGATGCCGGATTCGACAGTGCCGGTGCCCGAGGCATCGGCTGCGGCTGCAGCGGCGGAGGCTGACCCTGCGTGTGCGCTTGCGCGGCGGGTGACGACGTTGTCGGTGGCTCCGGTGATTGCGGAGATGATCTCTTCGTAGCTCACATCGGCCACGTGGAAGTCACCGTTGTTGCGGCCGAGGCGCAGCACCACCACGCGGTCGGCGACAGCCTGCACATCGGCCATGTTGTGGCTGATCAGCAGTACGCCGAGCCCGCGTTCGCGGAGTCGCTCGACGAGGTTCAGAACCTCAGCGGTCTGGGCCACGCCGAGGGCGGCGGTGGGCTCGTCGAGAATGACGACGCTGGGTTCGCCGATCAGTGATCGTGCGATGGCGACAGTCTGGCGTTGGCCACCCGAGAGCGAGGCGACCGCGATGCGCACCGAGGGAATCTTGGCTGAGAGCTGGCGCAGGAGGCTCCACGCGCGCTGCTCCATCTCTTCTTCGTCGAGCGAGAGCCCGTTTCTGATCTCGCGACCGAGAAAGAGGTTCGACACGACGTCGAGGTTGTCGCAGAGGGCGAGGTCTTGAAAGACGGTGGCGATTCCGAGCGCACGCGAGGCCGTAGGGGTGGGGATGCTCACCACCTGGCCGTCGAACATGATGGTGCCCGAGTCTTGCGGGTGCACACCCGCGAGGATCTTCACCAGGGTCGACTTGCCGGCCCCGTTGTCGCCGACGATGGCGACGACTTCGCCCGGATAGATGTCGAGATTGATGTCTGTGAGGGCGCGAACAGCGCCGAAACCTTTTGATACGCCTTTGAGCGAGAGAACGGGCTCGCGGGTAGCACCTTCGGTATCGGCGACGGCGGATTCCATCGTCACGATTTCTCCTTTGAATTGCGGTGGTGGGGTGTGAACAAACGTGTTACGCCAAAGTAAACCCGGCCGGGGGTGTCAAGACACCCCCGGCCGGGTTTTTACTTACGGGGTTACTTGACTCCCGCGGCGGCGCACTTGGCTGCGTAGTCTGCGGTGCAGATGTCAGAAGCCTTGTACAAGCCATCGGCCACGACGGTCGACTCGATGTTGTCGACCGTGACAGCCACGGGCACCAGCAGAACGGAGGGAATGGAAGCCCCGCCCTTGGTCGTGGTGGTCGCGCTGGCAGCAGGCTTGGTGCCCTGGGCGAGACCGACGGCCAGCGTGGCAGCCTGCTCTGCTTCGGGCTTGAACGCCTTGTAGATGGTCATGTACTGGTCGCCGGCAAGAATGCGTTGGATGCCTGCAAGCTCAGCATCTTGACCGGTGACGGGGGGCAGGGGGCTGACATTCGCACCCTTGAGGGCGGCGATGGCGCCACCGGCGGTACCGTCGTTGGCTGCGTACAGACCGGTGATCTGGCTGCCGAACTGGGTGATCTGGCCGGCAACCCAGGTCTGGGCCTGAGCCGGGTCCCATCCGGGTGTGTCGTACTCGGCGAGGATCTTGTAGCCCGAGGTGTCGATGACCGAGTGGGCGCCCTTCTTGAACAGCGTGGCGTTGTTGTCGGTCGGTGAGCCGTTGACCATCAGAATGCCAGCGCCAGCTGCGACGCCGTCTTTCTTCAGTTTGTCGACGAGTGCCTGGCCCTGCAGCTGGCCGACCTTCTCGTTGTCGAACGAGATGTAGTACGACGAGTCGGGGCTGTTGATGAGCCGGTCGTACGAGATGACCGGCACGTTCTTGGCCTTCGCCTCAGCAACGATGGATGCCGCGGCCTCACCGTCGAACGGGTCGAGTACCAGCACGCTGACGCCCGAGGTCAACATCGACTCAGCCTGCTGCTGCTGCTTCGATGCGTCGCCGTCGGCGTTGGAGTAGAGAACCGTGCAGCCGGCGCAGAGCGCTTTGACCTTGGCCTCGAAGTAGGGCTTGTCTGCGCTTTCGTACCGTGCTGTCACGGAGTCGGGCAGAAGCAGACCGATCTTGGCACTCGATGCGCTGGCGGTCGAAGCAGAGTTACTGTTCGACGACCCGTTCGAACACGCGGTGAGTGAGCCGGCTGCGAGCAGGATTGCGGCTGTGGCAATGACCGCTCTCGTGGTGGCGATCTTCATTGAGAAACCTCCCGTAAATGTCGCCCTCATTGGCGACTGGAGCGAGCTTTGCATCTTTCAAGTTTGTCGTCAAGTCTTGAAGACAAGCATTAGATAACAAGTTAGACACTTCTGTCGTCGGGTACGATGTTCACTCGGTCGATGGCGAATATCGCCGCCCCGAGAGCGGCAGCGCGTGCGCCGAGCTGGCCCTGCACGATATCGGGCATCAGGTCGCGTCCCACGATGATCGATCGTTCGACCGCATGGCGCAGCGGGCCGAGCAGAAGCTCGCCCGCGCGCGAGAGCTCGCCGCCCACCACGATGCGTTCGGGGTCGAGCAGGTTGCAGAGATTCGCCGCTGCAACACCGATGTGCCGCCCCGCGTCGGCGATGGTGCGCATCGACACGGGGTCACCGGCCATCGCGCGCAGCACGATGTCGTTGAGTTTGAGCGAGCCGAGCTGGTCGCGCAGGCCGTCGAGTAGCGCGGGACCGCCGGCGATGGCCTCGAGGCATCCCCGGTTTCCGCAGCGGCAGAGCGGGCCGTCCTCGAGGATGGTCGTGTGCCCGAACTCGCCGGCGACACCGTTGTGCCCGCGAAAGATCTCCCCGTTCAAGATGAGGCCGGCCCCGATACCGTCGCCGATGTCGAGCGTCACGGAGTTTCTCTTGCCGCGCGCCGCGCCCAGCCGAAACTCCGCCAGAGCCGCCAGATTCGCCGCATTGTCGACGTAGACAGGCCTCTTGAGGCGGCGCTCCATGACGTCGGCGACGGCCACGCCGTCCCATCCGCGCATGATCCCGCTGCGGGCGGTGGTACCGGTCTCGGCATCCATCGGCGCCGGTACGGCGATGCCGACCGCCAGCAGGTCTTGCATCGACGCGTCGACCGAGTCGAGCATGTCGGCCAGCAACAGGGTCGTCTTGTCGAGCTCGTTGTCGGCGCGATGGTCTTTCGCCAGTGGCATGTGGTGCTCCGCGACCACGGTGTGGGCGGCATCGGCGAGGGCGATGCGCATGTGTCGGGTGGAGAAATGCACACCGACGAACAGCCCCAGGGCGTGAGCGAGAGTCACGTGCTGGGCCCGGCGACCACTGCGAGTGCTCGGGGCGGTGTGCAGCAGACCAGAACTCGACAGCTCTTTCACGATGTTCGAGACCGTGGCGGGTGAGAGCCCGGTTGCGCCGGCGAGCTCGACCTGGGTCAGGCCGCCGTGCTTCTTGATGGCGTCAACAATGCGCGCCCGGTTGGCTTCACGAAGTGAAGTCTGTGATCCGGGAGTGCGCCTTTGGTCTTCCACTTGAACAACATACAGCGCGTGTCAAGCCGCCCCGCCCGGATGCGCGGTTCAGTGTCAGGCTCCCAGCGTGGGAACACCGGTGCTCTGCGGGCTGAGGGCGAGCGCGATTCTGACGGCCGCGACCACCCAGCCGAGCACGACGAGCGCCGACCACAGCCAGATCGGGGCCATTCCGCGCCCGGCGCGGCGCTTCATGACGATCGAGCGGCCGAAGACATAGACGCCGGCGGTGAGGAGAAACGCCCAAGCCCAGTGGAACGGCCTCTCGAACCCGCGCCGCCGGAGCGTCTTCCAGTCGAAGTAGGCCAGCACCACCGCAGCGCCGTAGACCAGCAGACCGAGCAGCGACAGCCCGACGTTCGCCGTCGACGATGCGCTGGCAGGAACCCGACCCGGGTGGGAGAGCGCAGTGACCGCGCGGGCGACCCCGGAGTAGTCGTTCGTGAGCGCCGACAGAATCGACACCACGGGGAGAAGCGTGATGATCCAGATGAAGGCGTTGTAGACGGCCCGGCCGGGAGCGCCGGCTACAGCCCCGGCCGCAGCTCCGCCCAGAGCCGCGGTGCCGGGGCCAGCGGCGAAACCCGCCTGCGGGGCCGCATACGCGCCGGAAGCATCGGGGAACACATGCTCGGTCCACACCGACCCGTTCCACCAGCGCTGCTGGGGGTGGCCCGCGGGGTCGGGGTACCAGCCCGCCGGCGCGATCGATGCGTCTGGTGCCGTCATGTCTCCTCCGAGCGCCAGCGCAGATCGGGCGCTCGCGGTGGTTATCCTATGCGAGATCGCCGCCGCTCATTCAGGCTTGCGGTCGATAATGAATGCATGATCTCTCCCCAGCTCGCCCGCGCCCTCGGTGTTGCCGGCCTGCGATGGCGGCCGACCTCCGGCGACATGTTTGTCATCGATCAGTCGGGTTTCGAAGGCGACGTCTTCACACTCAGCGACATGACCATCGAAGCGCACGAATTCACAACGGGCACGGTGCTCGGCTTCAACGGCACCACTGAGTGGGCGCTCGACTCGGTCGCCCTCGACGACGCCCTGTGGCTGCCGGCCGAACACCAGCTGCGAGCGTTGCTGGGGTCGACCTTTCGGGTGCTCCGTCGTATCGCGGCCGGCGCGGCCGGTGACGGCTCTGACGACTCGTTCGGGCTCGGAGACGATGGTGGCGACGAGTACGAGGTCGAGATCGTTCTCGCCGGTCAGACCCGAGTGTTCGCCGCCATCGACCCGGCCGACGCGTATGCGGGAGCGCTGCTGGTGCTCATCGGCGCATCGAGCGACTCGGTCGAGCCCTCGCTCTGACGAGTCTGACGCGGGTGACGCCGGTGACGCGGGTGACGCGGGTCAGCGCGTATCGGCGACTCGCGCCTCGAACCGGGCTCGCGCCTCGACGGCGAGCACAGCGCTCAGCTGCGTGGCGAGAAACGTGGTGGGGGCGGCGGGCGTTGTCCAGGTGTCGTTCGCCAGAAAGCGCGGCGGCGTGAGGTTCTGCCAGAGCAGGTCGGTGCTGACGGTGAGAAACCCGGCGGGCATCCGGAGCCCCTCGCCAGAGACAGCGGCGAGGGCCTCGATGAGGCGCTCGAGGGAGCGCACGAAGATGCCCTTGAAGAGGCCGATGTCACCGCCGCCGTGCGAATCGAATGACACGTTCTCGCCGGTGAAGACACCCGAGGGTGCCAGGGTGCCGATGGTGGTTCGGGCGGTCTGCAGCGCGCGTTCGATCAGTGCCGGCTCTGCGGTACGGTCGAAGGCTTCGATCAGTGCACCGATGTAGAGGCCCTGGTTGTAGCTGAAGCGCCAATCCAGGTCGAGTGTGTGGTCTCCGGTGCGGTTGAGGCCGTCGGCGACCAGCCCGGTGTCGGCATCGACGAGCGTGGTCTCGAGAAAGTGCAGGGCCCGCTCGGCGTAGTCGAGGTAGCGCTGCTGTCGGGTGCGACGAAACAGCCGTGCCGAAAGTAGGGCGAACGCTCCATTGCTCGGGGCGTTCTTGTAGTCGAGCTGCTGGGTGCGCCACGCCAGGCTCGGGCCGCCCGCGTCGTTCCAGCCGCGGTCGACGAGGTGCAGCCAGAGGGCCTGGGCGTCGATGAGGTACCGGTCACCCGGCTCGCCGGCGACCGTCGGCAGGGCGTCGAACAGCCGCAGGGCTGCGAGCCCGAGCCAGCCCATATCGTCGAAATAATGGTTGAACAGGCTGCCGTGATTGCGCGACCGGATGCCCGCGTAGGTCTTCTGGGCGGCCCGCAGCGGCCCCGTGCTGCCGCTGCGCTCGGCCGCGTCGACCCGCACCTCCACGGCGTGGGCCAGCCACCAGTAGTTGAACGCCGCGACCTGTGAGAGCCGCAGCGGAGCCGTGTTGCGGAGCCGCCCGCCGTGATGGCTGCCAGAGCGGCTGCCGAACAGGATTCCGAAACGGCCACCGAACTCGGTTCTGAGGGCGTTCTGCAGCAGATCGGCGCGGTCGGCCCACAGCTCGGCCGCGGTTGGCGGAGAAGTCTCGGCAGAGGGCGTGTGCGAGGGCGTGTGCGAGGACATCGGCGTGCTCATCGGGTCAGCGCAGCGCGGGCGCCACGTATCTGACCCAGACCCAGACCGACACGCTCACGGCCGCGAAGGCGATGGCCGCCAGCAGCACGGGCACCGCGGTCGGCGTGACGCCGGCGCGCTCGATCGACGAGCAGAGCACGGCCGCGAGCAGTGTGAATGAGACCACGGTGCTGGCGAGCCAGACGCCCCGTGACCAGGCGAACAGCGCCCGGCCGGCGAGGGGACCCAGGGGAATGAGCGCGATCGCGGCGGCGCCGAACGACCCGAGGGTCAGGGTGCTGAGAACTTCGGCGACGAAGGAGCTGAAGGCACCCGACGAGGCATCGACCAGACCACTCGAGGCCCATGCGGCGCCGCCCAGAACGAGCAGCGCGATCGTCTGCACGAGCGCCAGCTGGCCCTGGATGCGCCGCGAGGCTTCAACCGCACCGCCCACCGCGAGCACAAGCCCGAAAAGCAGGGCAGGGTCGAGGTCGAACAGACGTGACACCCCGGTTGCGGCGGCGGCAAGCAGAAGGTACTTCGGCGCGAAGACTGCCGTGATGGTCACACCCAGGGCGCGCCGTGCGAACACTCTCGGCACCACCACCGAGACGAGGTTCAGTACGGTGAACGACACGATGATCGCGCCGAACAGGCGAAGGTATGCGGGCTGATTGTCGATGGGGCCCGACAGCATTCCGATGGCTGCCGACGCCACGAGCGCCAGAACCGCTATCACCCTCGGGCTGACCGCGATGTCGGGAACCCGGTCGTACTCGTCGCGAGACCGGTTGCGGCCGGTGAGTGCGCCGCGACGTTCGGCCCGCTGGCGGAGGGCCGTGGCCGCCCCTGACGAGGCAAGGGCAGAGCGCGCCTGGCTTGCTGCCGTCGTGGAGGCCAGCGCCGATCGAGCCGAACCGAAGGCGTTGGCCAGCAGCCGTGCCGGTGCCGCCACGAGCACGAGAGCCGTCAGCGCCACGATCAACGCGATCCACCAGTTCGACGCAGTCGCCTGGCCGAAGACCGGCTGCAGCGCAGAGGTGTACCGCGTGGCGCCAGCCCATGTACCGGGGGTGTGGCCCGCCGCTGGGGGAGCAGCGCTGCCGGAATCGCCCGGGCTGCTCGGCGCGGTGGGGGTCGCCGGGGCCGAAGGGTCACTCGTGCCGGCGCCGGGTGCTGCGCCGTCGCCGTAGCCGCTCGAGCCGGTCGGCGGCGTGCCGGCCACCCCGGGTGATCCGGTCGCCGAGGGGGTCTGGCCGGGCGTCGGAGGCGTACTGCCCGCCCCGGGTGCGGGCGTGCCGCTGGGCGTTCCCGTTCCGGCTCCCGTCGGTGCTGTCGGGGTGGTGGATGCCGTACTGAACGTGAGCGCGAACGGAGTGCTTTCGCTGCTGATGTTGCCCGCCGCGTCTTGCTGCAGCGCCGACATCTGGGCTGTACCCGCTGCCACCGTTCCCGCAGTGCAGCTCCAGAGGGAGTCGACGACGGTTGCCGTGCAGGCCGCGTAGGCGCCTGCGAAGACGGTAACCAGAGCGCCGGTCTCGCCGCCACCCGCGATGAGTGCTCCGGTGAGTGCGACGGTTCCGCCAGCGGTGGGCGAGGTGATCGTGGGCGGCTGAGGCGACTCTGAGTCAATCGTGATGGTCACGCCCGCGCTCGACGGCGATGAGCCCCCGCTCCACGAGGTGACCTGGCTGGCACGCAGCACCAGCGTTCCGCTGGGAATGCCGGCCCCCAGGTTGCACGCCCAGCCGCCGCGTGCGTCGGCGATCGCCGAGCAGCTGTAGGCACCGGCCGTGGCCGTGACGGTGGCCTGCGGATACCCGTTGCCGCGCACGGTGCCGTACCCGGTGGTGACGCCGCCACTCGAGCCGGAACCGGCTGTCGGGGCGTTCAGAAGGTTCACGCTCACCGATGCGCTCTGGTTGTCGTGGCCTGCGACGAGCTGCGTGATGCGTAGAACGACACCCGGGCCGCTCGGCAGGCCGCCGCTCGAGCAGCTGAAAGAGCCATCGGCGGCCGCCGTGGTGAGGCAGAGCGGATCGGTCTGCGTGTTCGATGACAGCTGGATGTCGCTTCGCGGCTCGGCGGTGCCCGTCACGATCACTGAGCCGCTGAGCAGTGATCCCGTGCTGGGCGCAGAGATCGAAGGGCTGGCCACCGGGGCGTCGGTGGGGGTCGTCGATGTCGGCGAGGGAGCCGGAGCTGGCGCGGGTGCCGTCGAAGGGTCGGCAGTCTGGCTCGGAGTGGCTTGCGTGCTCTGGGTGTTCTGCGTGGCCGCCGTGCTGCTCGGCGGTGCCGAGGGGGCCTCTTCTGCCGAGGCGGCCGGGGCTCCGAAACCGGCTGTGGCAGCAAGAGGCAGCGCAATGGCGATGATGGCGAGAGCAAGCACAAATCGGGCGCGAGAACGAGAACGGGCGGGCGCCGATCGTGTCGGCGCGCCCGGGTCGGTGCTCTTTCTCAAATCAGTCACGTTGTTCCATTTAGCAAGGAAAACCGCGCAAAGTCAAAGCACCATGCGGTTGTATGCAAACAAAACCGTCACCCTAAAGGGTTACGCGGGCATCCGGTGATCACCCCGGTGGTGGGGCCGAGCTACGCCAGGGTAGACAATAGCTCTCAAATACCGACATAATCGCTCGATCGCGTAGCGCGCGGCGACGCTTCGGCTGTTTCAGAGGAACCCGACCAAAGAGAGGGTCACAGTGCAGCTTGAGACCGTCTTCGCCGAACCCACCCGGCGCGTCGGTGGCGGGTGGATCGCCTTTTTCGCCGCGGCCTGGCTCGGTATCTGGATGGCCCAGCTCACACCGATCCAGCTGCTGCTGCCTCTGCAGATCGAGAACCGGGTGCACACCGAGAACTGGGTCGACAGCGTCGTGGCGTTCGGCGTCATCTCGGGTATCGCCGGGGTGGCGGCGCTCGTCACCTTTCCGCTGACGGGCGCACTCTCCGACCGCTCGACGTCGCGATGGGGCCGTCGACGCCCGTTCATCGCCGGCGGCGCACTGCTGTTCGCTGTCGCGTTGATGCTGCTCGGCATCCAGAGCTCTCTCGTCGGCATCGGCGTGTTCTGGACTCTCTCGATCATCGGTTTCTGCATTCTGACCGCCTCACTCACCGCGGTGATCTCCGACCAGGTGGTGGTGGGCCAGCGCGGGTACGTGTCGGGCTGGCTCTCAGCGCCCCAGGCCATCGGCACGATTCTGGGGCTCGTGCTGGTGACCACCGTCTTCACCGCACAGTTCGCCGGCTACCTCGTGGTGGCCGTGCTCCTTGTGCTGCTCGTCGCTCCCTTCTGTATCTGGATGCCCGACGCCCGCCTGCCGCCCGAAGCACGTGCCCGGGTCACCGCCCGCGCTTTCGTCGACGGGTTCTGGATCAACCCGAAGCGCCACCCCGACTTCGGGTTCACTCTGCTGAGCCGCGTACTCGTGAACACCGGCAACGCACTCGGAACCGCGCTGCTGCTGTACTTTCTCACCTTCGGGCTGAACGACAGCACTCCCGAAGACGACCTCATCGTGCTCACGCTCATCTACATGGTGTTCGTCATCATCGCCTCGCTCGGCGCGGGCGCCCTCTCTGACCGGCTCGAGCGTCGGCGCGCGTTCGTGTTCGCTGCTTCGGCGCTGCAGGCGGTGGCCGCGCTGCTGCTGGCCTTCGTTCCGAACCTCACCGTCGCGATGGTCGCCGCGGGGCTTCTCGGTCTCGGCTACGGCTGCTTTCTCTCGGTCGACCAGGCGCTCGCCACCCAGGTGCTGCCCGACCCGGTCACCCGGGGCAAAGACCTCGGCATCATGAACATCGCCACGGCGGTGCCGCAGGCGATGGCGCCCCTGCTCGGTGCAGGAGTGGTCGCCCTGTTCGGCGGGTTCACCGGGCTCTTCGTTCTCTCTGCCCTGTTCGCCTTCGCCGGTGCTCTCGCCGTCGCCCGAGTGAAATCGGTTCGCTGAATGACCTTCACCCTCACCCGCCCCCGCGAGTTCGTCTGGCAGAATCCGGCCCGCTACTGGGGGGAGCTCACCGCGGCCACGGCCCACCTCGACACGCCGTTGGCCGCCCTCAGCCTGCCGGCGCTGGCGCACAACGCGTTCTCGATGCTCGATCGCGCGGCCGGCAAGCCGCTGCGGGTGGCGAGCAAATCGGTGCGGGTGCGCGCGGTGCTCGACGCCGTGCTCGCACTGCCCGGCTACGCGGGGGTGCTCGCCTACACCCTGCCCGAGGCGCTGTGGCTCGCCGAGACCATCGATGACGTGGTGGTGGGGTATCCGACGGCAGACCGCGGGGCGATCCGGGCACTCGGGGCCGACGAGCGGCTGGCGGCGCGGGTCACGCTGATGATCGACTCGGCCGCGCAGCTCGACCTGATCGACTCGGTTGTCGCGCCGGGGCAGCGGGCGGGCATCCGGGTCTGCATCGAACTCGACACGGCCTATGTCACTCGCGCGCTCGGGCATGTGGGAGTGTGGCGCTCGCCGGTGTTCACCGCGGGTGAGGCACGTGTGCTCGCGCAGCACATCGCGTCGCGGCGGGGCTTCGAGCTGGTCGGCCTGATGGGCTACGAGGCGCAGATCGCTGGGGTCGGCAATCGGCCGAGGGGCAACCCGGCGCGTGGCCGGGTGCTCGACTGGATGCAGCGCCGGTCGATCGCCGAACTGGCCGATCGCCGGGGCGCCGTGGTGGCCGCGGTGCGCGACGTGGCCGACCTCGAATTTGTGAACGGGGGCGGAACGGGCTCCATCGAGAGCACCTCTGCCGATGGCTCGGTGACCGAGATCGCGGCCGGCAGCGGTCTCTTCGGCGGGCACCTGTTCGACACATACTCGCGGTTCAGACCGGCTCCCGCCGCCGCTTTCGCGCTCTCTGTTGTGCGCAAGCCCACCCCCGACATGGCTACGCTGCTGGGCGGCGGCTGGATCGCCTCTGGCCCGTCGCAGCCCGACCGCCTGCCCGAGATCGCTTGGCCCACTGGGCTCTCGATGCAGCCGCGCGAGATGGCCGGCGAGGTGCAGACCCCGCTCTCGGGAGCCGCAGCACGGGCGCTCCAGGTGGGCGACAGGGTGTGGTTACGGCACACGAAGTCGGGCGAGCTGTCAGAACACGTGAACGAGTTCCAGCTGGTCGACGGGTCGACGGTTCTGGATGCCCTGCCCACCTATCGCGGCGAAGGCAAGGCCTTTCTGTGAGCGCCGGTGGCGCCGGTGCCACGGGTGCCGTGTGGAAGAACTGGGCCCGCACCGAGAAGGTGACGCCCTTGCGAGTGGAGCGGCCCGCCAGCGTCGAAGCGGTTCAGCGCGCGGTCGTGGCTGCCGGGCGCTCGAGGCTCCGCATCAAGGCCGTCGGTGCCGGGCACAGCTTCACCGGCATCGCTGTGGCGCGCGGGGTGCAGCTCGACGTCTCGGCCCTCAGCGGAGTTCTCGCCGTCGACATCGCGCGCCAGCGGGTGACGCTCGGGGGCGGCACGTTTCTCCACCAGGTGCCGGCGCTGCTGAAGCCGTTCGGGCTCGCGATGGCGAACCTCGGCGACATCGACCGCCAGAGCATCAGCGGGGCGATCTCCACCGGAACGCACGGCACCGGTCGCCTGTTCGGCGGCATCTCGACGCAGGTCGTCGGCGCGGTGCTCGTCATCGGCGACGGGTCGCTCCTCACCGTGAACGAGACGCACAATGCCGAGCTGCTGCCGGCGGTGGCGCTCGGGCTCGGTGCGCTCGGCATCATCGTGGCGGTGACGCTGCAGTGCGTGCCTGCTTTCGTGCTGCACGCCCGCGAGGCCGCCGAGCCGCTCGGCGTGGTGCTCGAGGGGCTCGATGAGCGCGTCGAAGCGGCCGACCACTTCGAGTTCTACTGGTTTCCGCACACCCAGACGGCGCTGACGAAGACCAATACGCGGCTGCCCGGCGAAGCTCCGCGTGCGCCACTCGGGGCGGGCAAACGGTTTATCGACGATTGGCTGGTGGCGAACCAGGTGTTTCGGGTGACGTGTTCGGTGGCGAGGGTGGTGCCCTCGATCATCCCGAGCCTGAACCGCACAGCCGAGAAGCTGACCGGTACGCGCCAATTCAGCGACCACTCGGCCCGGGTCTTCGCCTCGCGGCGAACGGTTCGGTTTCGCGAGATGGAGTACGCGCTGCCGGCAGAGGCCGTGCCGGCCGTTCTGCGCGAGATCGACGCGTTGATCGAGCGGCGGGGCTGGCGCATCTCGTTTCCGGTCGAGGTGCGCTTCGCGGCCGCCGACGGCCTCTGGCTGTCGACCGCAGAGGGGCGGCAAACGGGATACATTGCAGTTCACCGCTACTTTCGTGAAAGCCACGCCGAGTACTTCGAGGCGGTCGAGGAGATCATGATGGCGTACGCCGGCCGGCCGCACTGGGGCAAACTGCACACGCGAGACGCAGCGTCGTTGCGTGAGGTGTACCCGCACTTCGACGCGTTCGGGGCGGTTCGCGATCGACTCGACCCGGCGCGGCTGTTCACGAACGACTATGTCGACCGGGTGCTGGGAGCGTGAGCGGGGGCGATACCGGCCGGCGGGCCGTTCCCGGCGCGCGGGTGCGGGGTGCGAACCTGAGCGCGGCGCCCACCGCCACGAGTGCCACGCGCGACAGCGCGAGGCCGGAGGCTGAGGCGTTCGCGGGCATCCTGCCGACCGGCTTCGTGATGGGCGTGGCAACGAGCGCCTTCCAGGTCGAGGGGGCCGTGCATGACGGCGGGCGCGAGCTCTCGGTGTGGGATGACTTCAGCCACCAGCCCGGCCGTATCCGGGGCGGCGCGAACGCCGACACGACGGCCGACCACTACGGCCGGTTCGCCGAAGACGTCGACCTGATGACCGAGCTCGGCATCGACTCCTACCGGTTCTCGTTCGGCTGGCCGCGACTGCAGCCGGGTGGCTCGGGCTCGCTGAACCCCGAGGGCATCGCGTTCTACGACCGGCTGCTCGACCGGTTGCTGGCCGCGGGAATCAGCCCGATGGCCACGCTCTTCCACTGGGACACCCCGGTGGAACTCCGCGGTGGATGGCTGAACCGCGACACCGCACACCGGTTCGGAGACTACGCGTACGAGGTCGGTGAGGTGTTCGGCGACCGCATCGACCGGTGGGTGACCCTGAACGAACCGGCGACGGTCATGCTGAACGGCTATGCGCTGGGCATCCATGCGCCCGGCTCGACACTGCTGTTCGACGCTCTGCCGGCCGGCCACAACCAGCTGCTCGGCCACGGGCTCGCGGTACAGGCGCTGCGGGCAGCCTCGGTGAAGGGGGCAATCGGCATCGCCAATGTGTACTCGCCGACCTCGCCGGTCACGAGTTCTGACGACGACGTGGCGTTCGCCGGGCTGTTCGACACCGTGCACAACACGATGTTCGGTGACGCTGTGCTCCTCGGCCGGTACCCCGAGGTGCCCGATGCGTTCGCCCGGCTGCTGCGGCCGATCGTCGAGGCCGACCCCGCTGACCTAGCCACGATTCACCAGCCGCTCGACTTCTACGGGGTGAACTACTACTTTCCCACCCGCATCGCGTCGGGCAGCGGGGGAGTGGCGTCGCCCGACGGCGAGGCCTCTGCCATGACGTCGCTGCCGTTCCACCTGGGGGCGTGGCCCGAATTCCAGCGCACCAACTTCGGCTGGCCGGTCGCCCCCGAGTTCATGACGGTCGCGCTCGAACAGCTCGCGGCCCGCTACGGCGACGCGCTGCCGCCCGTGTTCGTCACTGAGGGCGGTGTGAGTCTGCCCGATGAGGCGGCACCGGATGCCGAGACCGGCGTCACCCGCATCGTCGACTCCGCCCGCATCGACTACCTCACCACGCACCTCGAAGCCGCGCTCGAAGCGGCAGCCGCGCCCGGCGGAGCCACCCTTCTCGGTTACTACGTATGGTCGCTTCTCGACAACTTCGAGTGGGCCGCGGGGTACAGTCAGCGCTTCGGCCTCGTACACGTCGATTTCAGCACCGGCGACCGCACTCCCAAAGAGTCATTCGCGTGGTTGCAACGGGTTCTCGAGGCTCGTTCGTAAGGGCCGCTTGCCCGGTAATTCGGCGGAATCGATCGAGACTGATGTGTCGCTGAGAGCTTGCCTGACGCGGTCTGTGTGAGAAGCCCTCAGTCGTTATAGTGGTGGCTATGGGATGGCTAATCGCACTTATCGTCGTTGTTGTACTCGTCGTGATCATCGGTATCTACCTGTGGGCTACCTACAACTCGCTGGTCACGCTGAACGTGCGCGTCGACGAGGCGTGGAGTGACATCACCGTCCAGCTGAAACGACGAGCCGATCTGCTGCCGAACCTCATCGAAACGGTGAAGGGGTACGCCGCCCACGAGAAGGGTGTCTTCGAGGCAGTGACGAAGGCCCGTGCCGAGACTCTCAGCGCGCAGGGCCCCGCCGATGCATCCGTCGCCGAGAACCACATGCAGACGGCCCTTAAGAGCATCTTCGCGGTGGCCGAGGCCTACCCGCAGCTCCAGGCCTCGCAGAACTTCCTTCAGCTGCAGGCCGAGCTGGTCGACACCGAAGACAAGGTGCAGGCGTCACGCCGCTTCTACAACGGCGGTGTGCGCGAGTTGAACACCAAGATCAAGGTCTTCCCGAACAACGTCTTCGCGAAGCGCCTCGGCTTCACCTCGCGTGACTTCTTCGAGGTGGCCGACCTGGCCGCCATCGCAGAGCCGCCGCGCGTACAGTTCTAGCCCGCGTTCCGCACCATCACAGAGCGGCTGAACCCGAAACTCAATGTACAAAGCCATAGCGCAGAACAAGCGCAACACCGTCATCATCCTCGTGGTGTTCATCATCGTGATCGGCGGTCTCGGCTACCTCGCGGGGTTGCTCTACAAGAGCTTCAGCCTCACCGCGGTCATCCTCGTGTTCGCGCTCGGGTTCGCCGTCGTACAGTACTTCTTCGCCGCCTCTCAGGCCGTCATCTCGAGCGGCGCTGTCGAGATACAGAAGTCCGACAACCCGCGTCTCTGGCGCATCGTCGAAAACCTTGCCATCACCACCGGCATGGAGATGCCGAAGGTGTACATCGTCAACGACCAGGCGCCGAACGCCTTCGCCACCGGGCGTGACCCGAAACACGCCGTCGTCGCCGTCACCACCGGGCTTCTCGACCTCATGACCGACTCCGAGCTCGAAGGTGTCATGGCGCACGAGATGGGCCATGTCAAGAACTACGACATCAGGGTGTCGCTCATCGTCTATGGGCTCGTCGTGGCGGTGGGCATCATCGCCGACTTCTTCTTTCGCATGGCCTTCTTCGGCCGCGGCAACAATAACAACAACAATCCGGTCGTTCTGGTGCTCGGCCTCGTCGCCGCCATCATCGCGCCCCTGGTGGCAACCGTGGTACAGCTGGCCGTCTCCCGCCAGCGTGAATACCTGGCCGACGCCACGAGTGCCATGACCACGCGCCACCCCGACGCGCTCGCCAGCGCCCTCGTCAAACTCGAAACCTACGGTCGGCCCATGCAGAAGCAGTCGACCAGCATGGCTCACATGTGGATAGCCGACCCCCTGAAGCCCGGCCTCATGAACCGCCTCTTCGCCACCCACCCGCCCATCCCCGAGCGGGTCGCCCGCCTCGAGAAAATGGGCGGCAGCTTCTAGCACTCCGGCCCCACCTCACCGGCGAGCGGGGTGAGTGCGGGCGGGTCAGGGGGCGGCGAGGGCCGCGGCGAGGGGCGCGGCGAAGGAGCCGCGGGGAGCGACCGTGACGTCGGAGAGGTTCTGCCAGGCGGCGGTGCGGCGCAGGAGTGCGGCGAGACGCTCGGCGGTGCCGTCGGGCGGGTTCGGCTCGATCCAGGCCGCCTGTACGCGCAGGAGCCCCGCTTGGCGGTCGTTCTTCAGGTCGACGCGGCCCACGATGCGCTCGTCGAGCAGCACCGGCAGAACGTAGTATCCGAACACGCGTTTCGGCTCGGGCGTGTAGATCTCGATGCGGTAGTGAAAGTCGAACATGCGTTCCGCCCGCGATCGCAGCCACACCACGGGGTCGAATGGCGTGAGCAGGGCATCCGCTTCGATGCGCCGTGGCAGCCGGGCATCGCGGTGCAGCCAGGCCGGCTTCTGCCACCCAGCGACCGTGACGGGCAGCAGCTCGCCCGACTCTTCGAGCTCGTGAATGGCGGGCAGGGCATCCACCCCCTTCAGCCGAAAGTAGTCTACGAGGTCGGCGGCGGTACCGATACCGTGTGCACGAGCCGCGATCGAGACCAGCTGGCGCACGGCCTCAGCGCGCGGCACTTCGGCATCGAGAATGGCGGGCGGCAGCACCTGCGACGGCAACGCGTACACCCGCTCGAAGCGGGTGCGGCCCGCGGTGACCACATCGCCCCAGCGAAAGAGGGTCTCGAGCCCCCGCTTCACATCTGACCAGCCCCACCACGGACCATTGCGAACGTTCGATTCGTGCTCGATGGCACTCGCCGCAAGGGGCCCCTTCTCGGCGAGCTCGGCCAGCAGCCACGAGATCATCTGTGGGTTCGCCGCCGCCCACGAATCGCTTTCGGCGAGGGCCCGAACCCGGTAGTCGTTCATGCGCCAGCGCATCAGAGGCAACGTCTCGAGCGGAATGAACGACGCCTCGTGCGCCCAGTACTCGATCATGCGCTTGCCGTAGGTGACGCGGTCGAGTTCGGCCTTGTCGTACGCCCCGAGGCGCGAGAACGCGGGCATGTAGTGGCTGCGCTCGAACACGTTCACCGAATCGATCTGCAGCAGCCCGAGCCGCCCCACCAGTGCGTTGAGCTGGCGCACGCCCGGCTGGCTTCCGGATGCCCGCCCGAACCCCTGCGCCCCCAGCGCCACCCTGCGAGCCAAACCCGGCGAAATCGTTGCAACCACGTCTTCGAGCGTAGCGTGAGGCGCTGTCTAGAATGAGGTCATGTCAGACTCAGACCAGGCCCGCCGCCGCCCGGGGCTCTTCTCTCGGCGGCCCGCAGTGGCACCCCGCAAACGGGTCGCAGCCGAAACCGAGACCGTGGCGCACGCCGCGGCGAATGCAGCCGAAGCAGTGGGGTCGGTGCCGCCCGGAATGCAGATCGCTGGGGCCTGGGCGTGGCGGCTGCTGGTCATTGCCGGTGCGCTGGCTGTGCTGCTGTACCTCATCGCCCAGTTCTCGCTGGTGGTCATTCCGCTGTTCATCGCCGTGGTGCTGGCGGCGCTGCTCGTACCGTTCAAGAACCTTCTGGTGCGTCACGGCTGGCCGAAGTGGCTCGCCGTTGTCGTGCCGATTCTCAGCGTGTTCATCGTCATCGGAGGTCTGGGGTTCTTGGTGGCCACGCAGGTGTCTTCGGGCTACGCCGACCTGAAGACGCAGAGCACCGCGTCGTACAACATGCTGCGCGACTACCTGCACACGGGCCCGCTGCAGCTCTCCGACGACCAGATCAACGGCTACATCGGCCAGATCTTCACCGCTTTGCAGAACGACAGCTCGGCTCTCGTCAGCGGCGCGCTGAGCGTCGGTTCGACGCTGACGCACGTGCTCACCGGGGTGCTGCTGGTGCTGTTCTCGACGCTGTTCATTCTGATCGACGGCCAGGGCATCTGGCAGTGGGTCGTTCGGGTCTTCCCGAAGCGAGCTCGCCAGGCGGTCGACGGCGCGGGTAAGGCCGGCTGGAGCACCCTGCAGAGCTTCATCAGGGTGCAGATACTGGTGGCTTTCGTCGATGCCGTGGGAATCGGTGCCGGCGCGCTCATCCTGCAGGTTCCGCTGGCGATTCCCATCGCGGTACTGGTCTTTCTCGGCTCGTTCATTCCCGTGGTGGGCGCCGTGCTCACAGGGGCCGTAGCCGTGTTCATTGCGTTGATCTACAACGGCTGGGTGGTGGCACTCATCATGTTGGGAGTCGTTCTGCTCGTACAGCAGGTCGAAGGGCATGTGCTGCAACCACTCGTGATGGGAACGGCGGTGAAAGTGCATCCACTCGCCGTCGTTCTGGCTGTAGCCGGGGGAAGTATTATCGCTGGTATACCGGGCGCGTTTTTCGCGGTGCCCTTCATCGCCGTGTTGAACGTGATCGTGAAGTACATCGCGAGTGGCGTCTGGCATTCACGAGCCGAACCGAAAGAACCCCAACTCAATGCCTGAGACCCCCGCACAGACCCTGTCGGCCGTACCGTTGCTGGCCGAAATCGAAGCGGCTCGTGCGGTGGTGGCGCGTGTGGCGCAGGTCACGCCACTCGAGAGTTCGCGTTACCTCACCGAGGTGCTCGGGGCCGAGGTTCTGATGAAGCTCGAGAACCTGCAGCGCACGGGTGCGTACAAGATTCGCGGGGCGTACTACCGGCTGTCGAGGCTCACCGATGAAGAGAAGGCCCGCGGTGTGGTGGCGGCTTCGGCCGGAAACCACGCACAGGGTGTGGCCTTCGCCGCGCGTGAACTCGGCATCAAGGCGACGATCTTCATGCCTCTGGGCGTGGCCCTGCCGAAGCTGCAGGCGACCCGAGACTACGGCGCAGACGTGCTGCTCCGCGGCCACACTGTCGAAGAACCGCTGAAGGCGGCGGCGGAGTACGCGGCTGCGACCGGTGCGGTGTTGATTCCGCCGTTCGATCACCCCGATGTGATCGTGGGGCAGGGCACCCTGGGGCTCGAGATTCTCGACCAGGCGCCCGGGCTCGAGACGATCATCGTTCCGATCGGTGGGGGCGGCCTGATCTCCGGCGTGGCGAGCGCGGTCAAGCAGCGCGCGGCGGCCGAGGGTCGAACCGTGCGGGTCATCGGTGTGCAGGCGGCCAACGCGGCCGCGTACCCGGTGTCGTTGGCCGCGGGTGAGCCGACACTCATCCACACCTCCGCCACGATCGCCGACGGTATCGCGGTTGCCAAGCCGGGGCTGCTGAACTTCGAGATCATCAAAGAGCTTGTCGACGAGGTTGTCACCGTGAGCGAGGCCGATATCGCCCGCGCGATCCTGGTGCTGCTCGAGAGGGCGAAGCTCGTCGTCGAGCCGGCCGGCGCGGTGGGAGTGGCGGCCATTCTGGCCGGTCTCATCCCGGCCTCGGGGCAGACGGTCGTCATTCTCTCGGGTGGCAACATCGACCCGCTTCTCATGCAGCGGGTCATCAGCCACGGCCTGGCCGCGTCAGACCGCTATCTCAAGCTCCGCATCATGCTTCCCGACCGGCCGGGCCAGCTCGCCCGCACGGCCGAGATCGTGGCAGAAGCGAACGCCAACGTGATCGAGGTTCTGCACACGCGCCACGGGCGTGGGCTTCAACTCAGTGAGGTCGAACTCGAGCTCAGCGTCGAGACGCGGGGCCCCGAGCATCGCGCCGAGGTGGTGGCGAAGCTGGTCGAGGCCGGTTACGACGTGCAGCTCGACGAAGACTGAGGCAGAGCGCCGGCGACGCGCACTGCGCCGGCTGAGCATCCATCTGCCTCGATGGCTCAGCCGGTGTAGTTCTCGACCTTGAGGATCTTCACCGAGATGGCACGCCCATTGGGTGCCTCGTAGGTCGTTGATTCGCCCACTTTGAGGTCGATGATGGCCGCACCGAGCGGGCTCTTCTCCGAGTAGACGTCGAGGTCGCTCTGGCCTGCGATCTCGCGGCTGCCGAGGAGAAAAACGGTCTCGTCACCGGCGACGGTTGCCGTGATGACGGTGCCGGGAACAACCACGCCGTGGCTCTCTGGCGCCTCGCTGACCTGTGCGGTCTTCAACAGGTTGATGAGAAACCGGATGCGCGCCTCTTGTTTACCCTGCTCGTCTTTCGCGGCGTGGTACCCGCTGTTCTCTTTCAGGTCGCCCTCTTCGCGCGCCGACTGGATCTTGTCGGTGATCTCCTGCCGGCCCGTCGTCGATGCGTATTCGAGCTCGTTCGCAAGGCGGTCGTATGCCGCCTGCGTCAGCCAGCTGACGTCTGGTTGCTCTGCCATGAAAACTCCCTTGTCGTTGCGTGTGTGCTGGTGGGGCGTGATGGGCCGTGGTGGGCCGTCATGCACCGTGTTAAAAGTGATGAGCCCGGGCAGCCTAGTGGCGTCTCCCGAGCGATCACGAAAGTCTACGTGAGCCAGCAGCTGTCGATCAAACCCGTGACGGCAGGCTCTACGGTGAGTACGGTCGTCGTGATCTCTTGCGTGCGCTGCTGTGAGCCCGGAATGTCGACGATCTTGTAGCCCACCACCGCGTGAGACTCGTTCTGCGCCTCCACCGCGCAGGCCATCGATTTTCCGCGGTCGGCCGACACGTCGAACGTGACGTCGACACGGGTGTTGCTCACGATGGTGTGCGCCTTATCCTGTGCATCAACCGTGGATTGTGTTCCGTCGAGCCCGGCCCAGATGACCCACGAGCCGATCACCAGTACCACTGCTCCGCCGAAGGCGAGTGCGATGACCCGCCCGCGATGCCGGGTCTTCTGCGTGCTGCCGTAGCGTTCGGCCCGCACGGTGGAGGCCGGGGCGGCCGTCGACGATGGTGCCAGCGGCGCCATCGTGGCGGCGAAAGGCCCGTCTTCGCTCAGCTCGTCTTCGCTCACAGCGTTCGATTCTCTCTTCTTGAAAACGTTAGTCTGGTCGGGTGCAGAAATCGCTGGCACGACCTAGTTATTAGGGTAGTTCGCTTTCCTGAGGAGTTGAGACACCTGTCACTGCGTCTCATGGCCGTCCATGCCCACCCCGACGACGAGTCGAGTAAGGGCGCCGCAACATACGCCTACTACGTGAATCGTGGCGATGAGGTGATGGTTGTCAGTTGCACAAGCGGCGAACGCGGCAGTGTGCTGAACGACAACCTCGCCGAGCGCCCGCGCGCCGAGCGCGACATGACCGGGCTCCGCCGGGTCGAAATGGCGGCAGCCCAGGCGGCCGTGGGGTTCGAGCATCGTTGGTTGGGCTACGCCGATTCAGGCCTGCCCGAAGAGGGAGACCCTCTCCCGGCCAACGCCTTCGCGAGCATCCCGCCCGAGATCAGCGTGCGCCCGCTCGTGAAGCTCATTCGCGAGTTCAAGCCGCAGGTGCTCGTCACCTACGACGAGAAGGGCGGCTACCCGCACCCCGACCACATCCGTTGCCACGAGATCTCGGTTCTGGCGTACGCCGCAGCGGCCGACCCTGAGCAGTTTCCCGAACTCGGCGAGGCCTGGCAGGTTTCGAAGCTCTACTACGACCGCATCTTCAGCTACCAGCGCATGCAGTCGATTCACACACTTCTCGTGGCGACCGACCCCGAGAGCCCGCTGCTCGAAGCCTTCACCGGCATGCGGCGCTGGATGACCGAGAGCCCGTTTCTCGCCACCACACAGATTCCCGCGGGGGCCTTCTTCGAGGCTCGCGACTCAGCGCTTCTGGCACACGCGTCGCAGGTCTCGCCCGAAAGCTCGTTCTTCTTCTGGCCGAACGAGTTGCAGCGGGAGGCCTGGCCGTACGAAGACTTTCAGCTGGTCGACTCGAAGGTGCCGTTGCCCGAGCGCGGTGACGGGTTCGAGGCCGACTTCTTCGAGGGCATCATCGACGACGCTCTGCCGGTACCTGAGGCCGCTGACGCTGCACCGAGCGGAGCCGCAGAATGATGCTCTACGCGGTTTCCACCGTGCAGTCGTGGGCCTTCACCCTGCTCGCTGACGACACCCCGACTCCCACTCCCACCACCGACCCGAACTACAACCCCGACACCGTGACTCCGGGCACGATCGGTTTTGTCATCACGCTGTTCGTGGCTGTTGCGGCGGTTCTGCTCATCATCGACATGGTTCGTCGCATCAGGCGCGTGAACCTGCGCCAGCAGGTCACCGAGAAGCTCGACGCCGAAGCGGCTGCTGCTGCTGAGGCTGCAGCGAAGGGCAAGCGCAGGGGCTGAGGCGCGCCCCGCCCGGCTCAGCCGTTGAACGGCGGGTGCGTTGCGATGAGCAGAATACCCACCCAGTGGCACGCGAACGCGATCAGCGTGAGCGCGTGGAAGATCTCGTGAAACCCGAACACGCCGGGCCACGGGTTCGGCCGTTTCAGGCCGTAGATGACCGCGCCGATCGTGTAGCTCAGGCCGCCCACCAGCACCAGCGTCATCGTGGCCGCGTTCGCGTTGAAGATGTCGACGATGAACAGCAGCGCGGCGAGGCCCATCAGCACGTACAGCGGCACATAGAGCCAGCGTGGCGCGTCGATCCAGAACACTCTGAAACCAATTCCCAGCACGGCGGCCACCCACACCAGGATGAGCAGCAGTGTGCCCTTGCCGGGTGGCAGGGCCAGCACGGCAATGGGCGTGTAGGTGCCGGCGATCAGCAGAAAGATGTTGGCGTGGTCGATGCGCTTCAACAGCCGCTTGGTCGTCGGCTTCCAGTTGAAGCGGTGATAGAGCGCCGAATTGCCGAACAGCAACAGCGAGGTGAGAGCGAAGACCGCACTCGCCGCCTTCGCGGCCGGGCCCTCGGCGACGATGACGAGCACGATGCCCGCGGCGATGGCCACCGGAAACGTGCCGGCGTGAATCCACCCGCGCCAAGTGGGTTTGACCTCCAGCGGCGGGGCGCCCGTTGCCCCATTCGCATCGGCATCGGCCGCCTCGAACAACGGCAGGTGCGGGATGGGTTCAGGCATACTCCCAGAGTACTGGGGCTCGCCTGCAGCCCGCTGGGAGTTTGCGCCAGCGACCGGTAGCGTAGGTGCGTGCGAAACAGGCAGGATTCCCCGGGGCGAGGGCTGCTCTACGGGCTGTACCAGAAACGCCTGCGCCGCGAACTCGACGAGGGCCAGTTGCCGCACCACGTCGCCATGATCATCGACGGAAATCGCCGGTGGGCCAAGCAGAACTTTCTCGAAACCGCCGCGCACGGCCATCGTGCCGGGGCGGCCAAGGTGGTCGAGTTTCTGCAGTGGTGCGAAGACCTGGGCATCTCCGTCGCGACGCTCTACCTGCTGTCGACAGACAACCTGAAGAGCCGCAGCGAAGAAGAACTCGTCGCTCTCATCGAGATCATCGCGCGGCTCGCCGAAGAACTCGCCAACGGGCGCAATTGGCGCATCAAACACGTCGGCAGCAACGAGGGCCTGCCCACGCGGCTGGTGGATGCCCTGGCCGCAGCCGAAGGGGCAACGGCAGGCAATACCGGCCTGCACGTCAATCTCGCGGTGGGGTACGGCGGCAGAACAGAGATCGCCGATGCCGTGCTGAGCATCATCCGAAGTCACCAGGCGGCCGGGCACACGCTCGACGACCTCGCCGAGAACCTCGACGCTGCCCTCATCGGCGCCCACCTGTACACCGGCGGCCAGCCCGACCCCGACCTCGTCATCCGCACCTCGGGCGAGCAGCGGCTGAGCGACTTCATGCTCTGGCAGAGCGCCCACAGTGAGTTCTATTTCATGGAGGCGCTGGGGCCTGACATTCGCCAGGTCGACTTTCTGCGAGCCCTCCGCGACTACAGCCGACGGCACCGCCGCTTCGGCAGCTGACGGCCTCTCTAACCCTCCACCTGAGGGTGAATCGCGTAACGCAATGTTAACCTTCCTGAAGATGCAAGGGTGGCGTGTCGATTCGCCAGAGCGGCGCTGACGGTCGTAGCTTGAAGCCATCAGGTATGGCACCTGATCGAAGCGGCCACATACGTACGTTTCGATACCGACTCGGTCTTGAAAGAGACTGAAGGGCCGCTTCGCCGGAGAAATCCGGGCGCGAGCTTCGCCGCCCGGGGTTGGAGTACTTGTGCCCGATCAGAAAACTCAAAAGTCCGTCACGACCAGCACCGCCCAAACCGAGCGTACCTACGTGTTAGATACCTCGGTTTTGCTGTCTGACCCCAAGGCCATCTTTCGGTTCGCCGAGCATCCGGTGGTTTTGCCTGTCGTGGTCATCTCTGAACTCGAAGCGAAACGCAACGACCCGGAGATCGGATATTTTGCCCGGCAGGCCCTCCGTAACCTAGATGAATTGCGGGTACTGCACGAGCGCCTCGACTTTCCCATCTCGGTGGGTGACGCTGGCGGCAGCCTGCGGGTCGAGCTGAACCACTCGAACATGTCGGTGCTGCCATCGGGTCTGCAGCTGCACGACAATGACTCGCGCATCCTCGCTGTGGCCATGAACCTCTCGAACGACGGGCTCAACGTCACCGTAGTCTCGAAAGACCTGCCGCTGCGGGTCAAGGCCGCCTCGATCGGGCTGGCAGCCGAAGAGTACCGGGCAGAACTCGCCGTCGACTCCGGATGGACGGGGCTCGATGACATCACGCTGAGTGCCTCTGACATGTCGAAGCTGTGGGATCAGGAAGAGCTCGAAACCCCGCTGGTGGAGAAGATGCCGATCAACACCGGCCTGGTGATCCACTCGGATCGCGGTTCGGCACTCGGGCGGGTCAATGGCAAGAACACGTTTCAGCTGGTGCGCGGAGACCGCGACGTCTTCGGGCTGCACGGCCGCTCTGCCGAGCAGCGCATCGCGATCGACATGCTGCTCGACCAAGAGGTCGGCATCATCTCGCTGGGGGGTCGAGCCGGTACAGGGAAGTCTGCTCTGGCCCTGTGTGCGGGGCTCGAAGCCGTGCTCGAGAAGCAACAGCACAAGAAGATTATGGTGTTCAGGCCGCTGTACGCAGTAGGTGGCCAGGAGCTCGGTTTTCTGCCGGGCGACGCGTCGGAAAAGATGAACCCGTGGGCGCAGGCGGTGTTCGACACGCTCGGCTCTCTGGTGTCGCAGAACGTGCTCGACGAAGTAGTGGAGCGCGGCATTCTCGAGGTGTTGCCGCTCACCCACATTCGTGGCCGGTCGCTGCATGATGCATTTGTGATCGTCGATGAGGCGCAGTCGCTCGAACGCAACGTTCTGCTCACCGTACTGTCGCGCATCGGGCAGAACTCGCGCGTCATTCTGACGCACGACGTGGCGCAGCGCGACAATCTGCGCGTCGGCCGGCACGACGGCGTCGCGTCGGTCATCGAGACGCTGAAGGGTCACCCGTTGTTCGGGCACATCACCCTGACCCGTTCGGAGCGCTCGGCCATCGCGGCGCTCGTCACCGAGATGCTTGAGTCGAACGAGCTCGCCTAGCGGCTGCGCCTGGCGAATGGGCTTGGCGCCGCGCTGAGACGGCCACCGGGGGGCACGATCGCCGCCCCCTCGTGGCCGTCTTGTGCGCGGGCTGTGGATAACTTCTGCGCGGCGTGGGGCAGGGTGGCTACAGTCGCCGCATGGAGAAGGCAGCGTGTTGGATGGCGGGCGCTGTGGTGGCCCTGGTAGTGGTGCTGCGCCCAGGTGAGGCGTGGGCGGCAGCCGGGTCGGGCGCGGTGGCGCTGGCGGCACCGCTGCTGGCGGCGGCTGTAATGGCGGTTGTGACGCCGCCGCTTGTCGCGGCTGACCTGGCGTGGCGACGGTTGCCGAATGGCATGATCGCGGTCGGGTTCGCAGCGCTCACGGTTTCGGCAGCGCTCGGCCCCCGGATGCCCGCTGTGCTGCTGGCCGCGACGGGCAGCTTTGCGCTGTTCGCGTTGCTCAGGGCCACCGGGGTGGTCGGTATGGGTGACGTGAAGCTTGCCGCTCTGCTTTCTGGAACGCTGGCCACGGCCGATCGCGGCCCGACGGCTCTCGTGGCCGCGATGGCGGGCGCTCTGGTGATGGCGGTAGCGGCCGGGGGAGTGCTGGCGCTCGGCCAGGCTGCCCGGGCACGGGTGACGAACAGAGCGGGGCCGAAGACGATTGCCTTCGGCCCCGCTCTGTTGTTCGGGTTCTGGGTGGCCTACGCCGCACTCACCTGATGAATACCCTCTCGACGGTTGCCGGTCGCGCGGCGGGTGTGCCGGCGGCGCAGGTCAGGCCTGGGGCGGCCTCGTCATCGAGAGCACGTCGAGCGCGGTGTCGAGCTGCTCGAGGGTGAGCTCGCCGCGTTCGACGAACCCGAGCTCGATGACAGCGTCGCGCACGGTGAGGCTCTTCGCCACCGAGTGCTTCACGATCTTCGCCGCAGCCTCGTAGCCGATGATGCGGTTCAGCGGGGTGACGATCGACGGTGACGACTCGGCCAGCGCTCGGGCGCGTTCGAGGTTGGCCTCGAGCCCGTCGATGGTCTTGTCTGCCAGTAGTACAGACGAGGTTGACAGCAGGCGGATCGACTCGAGCAGCGCTGTGCCCATGACGGGAATGGCCACGTTCAGCTCGAACGAACCCGACGCACCAGACCACGCGATCGAGGCGTCGTTGCCGATGACACGCGAGCACACCTGCAGCACCGCTTCGGGAATCACGGGGTTGACCTTGCCGGGCATGATCGACGAACCGGGCTGTAAGTCGGGGATGTGCAGTTCGCCGAGACCGGTGTTCGGGCCAGAGCCCATCCAGCGCAGGTCGTTGCAGATCTTGGTGAGGCTCACCGCGAGCACCCGCAGGGCTCCGGATGCCTCGACGAGCGAATCGCGCGCACCCTGCGCCTCGAAGTGATTGCGAGCCTCGGTGATGGGCAGCTTGGTCTCTTCGGCGAGTAGCTGAATGACGAGCTGCGAGAAGCCGGCGGGGGTGTTGATTCCCGTGCCCACCGCTGTTCCGCCGAGGGGAACCTCCGCGACGTGCTTGAGCGTGCCTTCGACGCGCTCGATGCCGAGACGGATCTGGGCGGCGTAGCCGCCGAACTCCTGGCCGAGGGTGACGGGCGTCGCATCCATGAGGTGGGTGCGCCCCGACTTGACGGCGGTCTTCCACAGTTCGGCCTTGACCTCGAGCGACTCGGCGAGGTGCCCGAGCGAGGGAATGAGGTCGTGGATGAGGGCCTGGGTCACGGCGACGTGAACCGAGGTGGGAAACACGTCGTTGGACGACTGCGACGCGTTGACGTGGTCGTTCGGGTGCACCTTCGAACCGAGACGGGCGGTGGCGAGCGAGGCCAGCACCTCGTTCATGTTCATGTTCGTCGAGGTGCCGCTGCCGGTCTGGTAGATGTCGATGGGGAACTGGTCGCCGTAGCCACCAGCGATGACGTCGTCGGCGGCCGAGGCGATGGCCGCGGAGATGGCTTCGTCGAGCACGCCGAGCCGGGCGTTGGCAAGGGCCGCCGCCTTCTTGATGCGCGCGAGCGCTGCGATCTGGGCCGATTCAAGAACGTCGCCCGAGACCGGGAAGTTTTCGACGGCACGCTGTGTCTGTGCGCCGTACAAGGCGTTCACCGGTACACGCACCTCGCCCATGGTGTCGTGCTCGATGCGGTACTCGGCATTGCTCTCGATGCTGGGCGGCGTGCTGCTGGGCGTGCCGTTGGGGGAGTTCTCCACCACTTCGTGGTTTTCCTTTCGTTAGATGTTGCCGACAACAAGGTCGGGCGTGGCCCGACCCTCTGACAACCGGTAGTTGGCGCCGACGATGGCGAGGCGCCCTTCAGCGATGGCCTCTGAGATCAACTCGGAGGTCTCGAGCAGTTCGGCGACGGTGTCTTCGAGGTGGTACCTGCCCACCACGCTCGGGTCGATGGGGCCGTCGCTCTCCTGGGAGACACGGCGCACCGACGGAACGATCTTGTCGATGAGGTTCGCGATGTGCGGCGGCAGGGAGGCCACCGACGGATCGACCGAGTCGACGGCGGCCTGAACGGCGCCGCACGCATCGTGCCCGAGTACAACGATGAGCTTCACACCGAGAACGCTCACCGCGTACTCGAGGCTGCCGACGACCGATTCGGAGATGACCTGACCCGCGTTTCGCACAACGAATAGGTCGCCGAGCCCCTTGTCGAAGATGATCTCGGCGGCGAGTCGCGAGTCGCTGCAGCCGAAGAGGGCGGCGCGCGGCGTCTGGCGTTCGGCCAGCTGGTGACGCCGGTCGACGTCTTGCCGAGGATGCTGTGGCGTGCCGGCGATGAAGCGCTCGTTGCCTCGCATCATTTCGGCCCACACCTTGGCCGGTGTTGCTGGCTCTGTGGCGTCGAAGGCGCTCATTTGGCGACCATCGCCGTCGCGGGTTGTGCCTCGACGTTCGCAGCGAGGGCTGTCGCAACGGTTCTGAAGTCGCCGTCGCTGGCGTTGCCGAACAGCACGTAGGTGCTCGCGCCCGACTGCGTGGTGAGTGCGTAATTCACGTTGCCTACATCTCTGGTAGCGGTGCGGTTGTCATAGATGGTCCACTGCACGCCGGCAATGGTGGTCGTGCCCGACGCGATGGTGTTGTGCACCTGATCGGCGAGCCAGTTGTCAGTGCCGTTGACACCCTGGCTCAGCCCGAGAAAGGTGTTCACCGGGGTGATGAGGCCGATGTACCAGGCCGGGGTCTTGTCGATGCCGGTGCGAATCTCGGCGGCGTTCGCGCTCCAGTTCGAGGGCAAGTCGGGCACGGCGAGTGGAACGGGCAGCGCAGCCTGGGCACTCGTGGCCACCGAGCGGTAGTCGACGGAGGCCAGCTGCGAGGAGTCGTTGCGCGGCACCAGCAGCACGATGACGATCACCACGCCCACGCAGACGATGAGCGAGAGCCAGAGATTGTTGATGGTCTTGTTCGCCCGGTACTTGCGAGACTGTTCGGCCTTGCGGGCGGCCGTCTCTTCATAGGTCTCGGGGCGGCCGAGCTCGGCGACGACCCGGGGTGCCTTCTGTGCGCTCACGACCGGCGCACCTACTCCGAGGCCTGGGCCGCGCGCGCAGCATCAAGCCGCGTCTTTGCGCCGATGAGCCATTCTTCGCACCGGCCGGCCAACGCCTCGCCCCGCTCCCACAGTTCGAGCGACTGCTCGAGGGTGGATGCGCCCCGCTCGAGTTCACTCACGACGCGTACCAACTCGTCGCGGGCCTCTTCGTAGCTGAGGGCGCTCACGTCGAGGCGGGCATCGCCTGAAACAGGGGTCTGTGGCATGACTCAATCCTAATCGCGGGTGGTGGAGGTGACCTCACCCAGCGAGCGAGCCTGTACAGAACCGCTGGCAAGAGTGATTGTGAGCGAGGAGTCTCGCGGTGCATCCGGAGCCCGGCGCACGATGTGCCGGCCGTCGACCTGCACGATGGCGTACCCGCGGTCGAGCGTGCTCTGGGGTGAGAGCGCGCGAAGCCGAGCAGACAGTTCGCTGGTCGACGTTGACGCACGTTCGAGCGTACGGTGCATGAGCTCGACCCCGCGCGACACGTAACGGGTGAGTTCTTCGGCCCGCGAGTCGACGATGTAGGCGGGGTTCAGCATCACTGGGCGCGAGCGCACCTGTTCGATGCGGTCGATCTCACCGCGCACGAACGCGGTCACCCTCAAGCTGAGGCGGGCACGGGCCTGTTCGACTTTGTTCAACTCTTCTGAAACGTCGGGCACGACCCGTTTCGCGGCGTCGGTGGGAGTGGATGCCCGAAGGTCGGCCACCTCGTCGAGAAGTGGCCGGTCGGCCTCGTGCCCGATGGCGCTCACCAGCGGGGTGGCGCACGCCGCCGCCGCTCGCAGCACCCCCTCGTCACTGAAGCCGAGCAGGTTCTGAAAGTCGCCGCCGCCACGGGCCACGATGATGACGTCGACCTCGGCATCGGCGTCGAGCTGCTGCAGCGCCGAGATGACCTCGCGCGGCACCCGGTCGCCCTGCACGGCCGCGTGCACGACACGAAACTTCACCGACGGCCAGCGCAGCTGGGCATTTCGCAGCACGTCTTTCTCGGCGTCGCTGTCTTTGCCCGTGATGAGCCCGATGCAGCCCGGTAGAAACGGCAGCCGCTTCTTGCGAGACGCGTCGAACAGCCCCTCGCTCGCCAGTTGTTGTTTCAGGCGTTCGAGACGTTCGAGCAGGTCGCCGAGGCCGATGTGGCGCATCTCGAACACCTGCATGGTGAGCGTGCCGCCCTTCAGCCAGTAGTTCGGCTTCACCAGCGCGATGACCCGGTCGCCCTGTTTCAGGTCAGCCGGGATCTTGCCGCGCACCGACGACCAGATGTTGAAGCCCACCGTGACATCGTCGGTGGTGTCTTTCAGCTTGCCGTAGACATTGCCGCCGCTGACGCCCCACTGGGTGATCTCGCCCTCGACCCATGCCGTACCGAGCCGGTCGATGTAGGCCTTGATCTTGCTCGAGAACAGCGAGACCGGCCAGGGGCTCTCGAATGTGGGTGCGCCGGGAACGTCATTCGTGTCGGCCATGCGCGTACCTCCTGCACGTAGAATTGGCACGTGAGTAACGCAACCATCAGCCTGCCAATGCCGAGAATTCCCGGCGTACGCAACAGGCTAAAGGATACCCCTGTCAGTGGCCCCAAACGGGTTCTGCTGGCCGCCCCCCGCGGGTACTGTGCAGGAGTAGACCGGGCGGTGGTCGCCGTTGAGAAGGCGCTCGAGCGGTACGGCGCGCCGGTTTACGTTCGTAAGCAGATCGTGCACAACATCCACGTGGTGAGCACTCTCGAGAAGCTGGGAGCCATCTTCGTCGACGAGGTCGATGAGGTTCCGCCGGGCTCGCACGTCGTCTTCAGCGCCCACGGAGTGTCGCCTGCCGTCGTGCAGGGGGCCGTAGACCGGGGCCTGCAGGCCATCGACGCCACCTGCCCGCTGGTCACCAAGGTTCACCGTGAGGCCGTGCGCTTCGCCCGCGACGACTTCGAGATTCTGCTCATCGGCCACGCCGGCCACGAAGAGGTCGAGGGCACCGCCGGAGAGGCGCCCGAGCACACCACGCTCGTCGGCAGCCCCGACGAAGCCGACACCATTGTCGTTCGCGACCCCGACCGTGTCGTCTGGCTGTCGCAGACCACGCTGAGCGTCGACGAGACCATGGAGACGGTTCGGCGCCTGCGCGCCCGTTTTCCCAACCTGCAAGACCCGCCGAGTGACGACATCTGCTACGCCACGCAGAACCGCCAGGTGGCCATCAAGAAGGTCGCCGCCGGCAGTGATCTCGTCATCGTTGTCGGTTCGGCCAACTCGTCGAACTCTGTGCGGCTCGTCGAAGTCGCGCTCGAGTACGGGGCGAAGGCCGCCTACCGCGTCGACTATGCGCACGAGGTCAAGCAGGAGTGGCTCGACGGTGTGAACACGGTCGGGGTCACGTCAGGGGCATCCGTACCCGAGGTTCTCGTGCAAGAACTGCTCGACGACCTGGCAGGTGCCGGCTACGGCGACATCGAGACCGTTCAGACGGCAGAAGAAGACCTGATCTTCTCGCTACCGAAAGAGCTGCGGCACGATGCGAGCGGCAATACCGATTCACGTGCCATCGGCGGGCGCACCCGCCCCTGACGGTTCGCTCTCGCTAGGGTGGGCTGCAAAGAGGAGGGATCCCAATGCCGTCAGACCCCAGCACCGCCGCTCTCGAACTGCGGGGGCTCACCAAACACTTCGGTGACAAAGTAGCCGTTCATGACCTGAGCCTCACGGTTCCCACCGGTTCGTTCTACGGGCTCGTGGGCCCGAACGGTGCCGGCAAGACCACGACGCTGTCGATGGCGACGGGCCTGTTGCGACCGGATGCCGGGCACTCGCTCATCCACGGCGTCGACCTCTGGCAGCACCCGCTTGAAGCGAAGCGGCTCGTCGGCAACCTCAGCGACGGCGTGAAGCTCTTCGACCGCCTCACGGGCGAGCAACTGGTCACCTACAACGGGCTGCTCTTCGGAATGGCCCGCGACACCGTCGCCGAGCGCGTGGCCGACCTGCTGCGCCTGCTCGACCTCGAGAGCGCGGCCGGAACACTGGTCGTCGACTACTCGGCGGGCATGACGAAGAAGATCGCCCTCGCCTGCGCGCTGATTCACGCCCCGCGGCTGCTCGTGCTCGACGAGCCGTTCGAATCGGTCGACCCGGTGTCGGCGGCGAACATCCGCGACATGCTCACCGACTACGTGCGGGGCGGTGGCACCGTGATCGTCTCGAGCCACGTCATGGATCTCGTTCAGCGCATGTGCGACCACGTCGCCGTGGTCTCGGCCGGCCGTGTGCTCGCCGCCGGAACCGTCGACGAGGTTCGGGGCGAATCATCGCTCGAAGACCGCTTCGTCGAACTCGTCGGAGGCCGCCACCACGCAGAGGGGCCCGAATGGTTGCGTCACTCCTGAAGCTGCGGTTCCTGGTTCTGCGCAATTCCCTGAAGCGCAGCCCCTGGCAGCTGGTGGCCGTCATCATCGGGGCGCTCTACGGCCTCGGCGTTCTGTTCGTTGCCGTGTCGGGGCTCGTCGCGCTGCGGTTCGCGCCCGTCGAGCTCGCGAGCACGGTTGTGGTGCTGGCCGGATCGGCCGTGGTGCTCGGCTGGATCGTCATTCCCCTGGTGGCCACCGGTATCGAACAGACTCTCGACCCGGCGCGGCTCGTGCAGTTTCCGCTGTCGATGAAGACCATGCTCGCCGGTCTTACTCTGACCGGAGTGCTCGGCGTGCCCGGCATCATCACGTCGATCGCGGCGCTGGCGACGATCGCCACCTGGTCGCGGTCGCCGCTGGCTGCGGTTGCGGCGCTCGTAGCCGCCGTCGTGGGTGTACTCACCTGCGTGGTCGGTTCGCGCATGGTCGCCGCCCTGAGCGTGAGCCTGTCGTCGCAGCGCCGCTTTCGTGAGCTGAGCGGCATTCTCATCTTCATCCCGCTCATTCTGCTGGGGCCCATCATCTTCGGGGTCGCCCGCGGCGTCAGCCAGTCGGCCGACGCTCTGCCGGGGCTCGCCGAGGGGTTCAGCTGGAGTCCGCTCGGTGCGGCCTGGGCTGTGCCGGCCGATATCGCGGCGGGCGACCGTGCGGCGGCGGCGCTGAAGCTGCTCATTGCGCTCGCCACTCTCGCACTGCTCTTCGCGGTGTGGCGGCGCAGCCTGGCGATTGCGCTGGTGACCCCCCGGGCATCCGCTCGCAGCAGTGTGAGCCGGGGAAAGATCGGCCTGTTCGCTGTGCTGCCGGCCACCCCGGCGGGAGCGATCGCCGCCCGTTCGCTGACCTACTGGCGCCGCGACCCGCGGTACGCACGCCAGCTCATCGTCGTGCCGGCGATTCCCGTGCTGCTGTACTTCTACTCGCACACCTCGGGTTCGCTCGCGTTGCTGAACCTCACCGGGCCGATCATCTCGTTTCTGCTGACCCTGGCGATCTACACCGACATCTCGTACGACGGCACCGCGTTCGCCACCCACCTCGCCGATGGCGTGCGGGGTCGGGATGACCGGCTCGGCCGTGCCGCAGCGCTGGGGTCATTCGGGCTGCCGCTCGTGGTTGTTCTCACCATCGCCTCGGTCGCGGTGACCCAGTCGTGGGCGAACCTGCCCGCGCTGCTCGGCCTCGCCATCGGATCGATGCTCTCCGGGCTCGGCCTCACGAGCGTGTCGTCGGCGCGCGTTATCGTTGCTGTGCCGGCGTCGGGCGACAACCCGTTCAAGGCTGCGCCCGGCGCGGGGCTCACAACCGCGCTCAGCTCGTTCGCGACCTGGGGGATCCTGCTCGTGCTGGTTCTGCCCGAGATCGTGCTCGCGGTGCTGAGCATTGTGTTCGTGTTGCCGCTGCTCGGCTGGCTCGCGCTCGTGGTGGGGGTGCTGCTCGGGTCGGTGCTCGCGGTCGTGGGCATTCGCGTCGGTGGAGCGCTGCTCGACCGCACGGGCCCCGACCTGCTCACCCGCCTCAAGGCGCTTCGCGGGGCGTGACCCGCCCGCCCGCGCTTTCGAGAAAACCCTGGAATCGGCTACGGCGTCGGGCGCGTCATGAGCTGCTGCGCGAACGACGGGTCGTTGAAGAACGCGAACGAGATGGCGACGACCCAGGCGAGAAACGTGGCCACGCCGAAAATAAGGGCGAACGGGAACGCGAGCCGTCGCACGGCGATGCGCCGCACACAGACCACGATCGACCCGAGCTGCAGGATGATCGTCACCACGCCGGCGATCACGCCCGCGGTGCTCGCTGCGGCACTCGCTGTGTAGGTGCCGTAGCCCTGCAATGCCGCGGCCTGGGCCAGTACCGTGTTGAAGTCGAACAGCGCCGGAAGCATGCTCGCCGAGAACAGCACTCCGATAAAGAGGATCAGAGCGGTGAAGGCGACATCGCCGACCCGCACGGGCCGCTGGCCCGCCGCGGTACCGGTGAGCCCGTCGCGGCCGTGCGGCGCGGGGGAGTAGGGGCGGGGCGCGCCGGAGTAGGGCGCTGCGGGGCCGCCGTAGCGGCCATCGGTCGAGGTCCCGGTCGCACGGGGGTCTGCCGAGCGTGGTTCTGCGTCAGCGGGTCTAGCAGCGGGTCTACCAGTGGATTCGCCGGAGGGCACCGGTACGTCGCTGCCCGCGGGAGGGGCCGGTGGTGTCCACTGCCAACCTTCGGGCGCGAGCTCGCCGTACTTCGGGCGGGGGCGTTCGTCAGGCATGAGTACAGTCTCTCCCACTCGGCTGTGCGAATGTCTGTGCTGTGCGAAAGTCGGTGCTGTGCGAAAGTCGGTGCTGTGCAGGGGCAGGGCGCAGGGTCTGGCTGAACGGGTGGTGGATGCGCGGAGACGGGCCCCGGGCATCCACCACCCGGCAGAGGCTAGTGGCCCGAGTGCCCGGCTGACCCCAGCTGCTGGGTTGCCTCGATGACGCGCGCGGCCATGTCGGTCTCGGCGATCTTGCCCCAGGCCCGCGGGTCGTAGATCTTCTTGTTGCCCACCTCGCCGTCGACCTTCAGCACGCTGTCGTAGTTGCTGAACATGGTGCCGGCGATCGAGCGCGTGAACGCGTACTGCGTGTCGGTGTCGATGTTCATCTTGATGACACCGTTCGACACGGCTTCGGAGATCTCGGCGTCGCTCGAACCTGAGCCGCCGTGAAAGACGAGGTCGAAGGGCTTCGTGTTGCTGCCGAGGCTCGAGGCGTACTTCGCGTAGACGCCGTCTTGAATCTCTTTCAGAAGCTCGGGGCGCAGCTTCACGTTGCCCGGCTTGTACACGCCGTGCACATTGCCGAAGGTGAGGGCGGCCATGTAGCGACCGTTCTCGCCGAGCCCGAGCGCTTCGACGGTGGCCAGGGCATCCGACACCGACGTATAGAGATGCTCGTTGATGTCGTGGCTGACGCCGTCTTCTTCGCCGCCGACAACGCCGATCTCGACCTCGAGGATGGCGTTGATGGCCTTCGTGCGCTTCAGCATCTCTTCGGCGATCTTCAGGTTCTCGTCGAGCGCGATGGCCGAACCATCCCACATGTGCGACTGGAAGATGGGGTTGCGGCCTGCCTTCACTTCGGTCTCGCTGGCCGCGATGAGCGGCAGTACGAAGGTGTCGAGCGCGCCCTGCGGGCAGTGATCGGTGTGCAGTGCCACCGTGATCGGGTAGTTCTTGGCGACCTCGTGCGCGAACGCAGCGAAGGCGAGAGCACCGGTGGCGCGCGCGCTGCCCGATGCGGCCTTGGCCTTCTGGCCGGCGAAGTAGTCGGCGCCGCCGGTGGTGACCTGGATGATGCCGTCGGACTGCGCCTCGCTGAGCCCCTGCAGAACGGCGTTGAGCGTCTGCGACGACGACACGTTCACGGCGGGGTATGCGAACCCCGACGTCTTCGCCTTGTCGAGCATTTCAGCGTACTGATCGGGCGTTGCGATGGGCATGAGTCTCCTTTGTGCTGATGTCGCCTCCAGCATACCGAGCCTCGAGAAACCCGGGGGTCTGCGCGGCACGACCGCTAATCTGTAAGCGAGGCGCGCCGCACCCTGCCCGCCCATCTCGCCGACATGCGAACGAAGGATCAGTCGTGACCAGCATCGATCTCCCCTCCCTCTATCTCGAACACCCCGACCGCAACCTCGCGCTCGAACTGGTGCGTGCAACAGAGGCGGCCGCCATCCGTGCGTGGCCTTACATCGGCAAGGGTGACAAGCTCGCCGCCGACGGCGCGGCTGTGGATGCTATGCGGTTGCTGCTCGGCACGGTGAACTTCGACGGGGTCGTCGTCATCGGTGAAGGCGAAAAAGACAAGGCGCCGATGCTGTTCAATGGCGAGCATGTCGGAAACGGCCGGGGCCCGGCCTGCGACATCGCGGTCGACCCCATCGACGGCACCTCGCTGACGGCCGCGGGCCGCCCGAACGCCATCTCGGTCATGGCGGTCTCCGACCGCGGCTCGATGCTCGACGCTTCGTCGGTGTTCTACATGGACAAGATCGTCACCGGGGCCGAGGGCATCGGGGTCGTCGACATTCGAAAGCCCATCGGTGAGAACATCCGGGCCCTGGCGAAGGCCAAGGGCAAAGACGTCTCCGAGATGAAGATCGCGGTGCTCGACCGGCCGCGGCACGCGCAGCTGATCGACGAGATCCGCGCCTCGGGTGCGGGCACCCGACTGCTGCTCGACGGCGACGTGGCCGGCGGCATCAACGCGGCCCGGTACGAGACGCGCACCGACATGTGCGTGGGCATCGGGGGTAGCCCGGAGGGCATCGTCACCGCGTGCGCCATCAAGGCTCTGGGCGGCTTCATTCAGGGCATCCTGCGCCCCGGCAACGACGACGAGCGCCAGCGCGGCATCGACGCGGGGCTGAAGATGGATCACGTGTACGAAGCGAACGACCTCGTGTCGAGCGACAACACGTTCTTCGTGGCCACCGGCGTGACCGACGGTGGGCTGGTGAACGGCGTTCGCCGCAAGGGGCCGATCATTCGCACCGAGAGCATCGTGCTGCGTTCGCACTCGGGCACGATTCGCCGCATCGTGGCCGACCACCAGGCAGACAAATGGCTCTAGCGAGCCGTTCGTCTGCTGCGTTTCGCCTCTAGATCAATCGGTTGGGGTCGCCGATGCTCGAGAGGTCGCTGGCCAGGTCGAGTTCGGCGACCAGCTCGGTGGCGGTGAGCGAGCGTGTGGTCTCCTCGATGGGTTCGACGGTCTTCAGAACCGTCGACTCGTCGAGGGAGTTCAGCTTGCGCGCGGTGGAGAACACGTTGCGCTCGAACGAGCCGACGAAGGCGTTGTAGTCTTTCACGCTCGTCGTGATGGTACGGCCGAGCTTGTCGATGTGGCCGGCCGTCACGGCGAGGCGACCGTACAGCTCCTTGCTGAGGTCGAACAGGGTCTTGGCCTCGTGGGTGAGCACGTCTTGCTGCCAGCTGAACGCCACCGTCTTCAGCAGCGACCAGAGCGTCACGGGCGAGACGAGGGCGACGCGTTTGCTGAATGCGAAATCCATGATGCTCGGGTCGGCCTCCATCGCGCTCGAGATGAGCGACTCGCTCGGAATGAACGCCACCACGAGCTCAGGGCTCGCGTCGAGGCCGGCCCAGTACCCCTTCGACCCGAGCGCGGTGATGTGGTCGCGAACCGCTTTGACGTGCCCCTTCATCAGTTCGGTGCGCCGAGCGCCCTCGGGCCCCGTTGCCGTGGCCGCGATCTGGCTGGCCTCGAGGTACGCGGTGAACGGCACCTTCGCATCGACGGCGATGTTCTTGCCTCCCGGCAGGTGCACCACCATGTCGGGGCGCCCCGCGCCGTTGTCGCTCGTGATGCTCGACTGAACCGAGAAGTCGACCCGGTCGAGGAGCCCCGCCGCCTCGACCACGTTTCGCAGCTGCGTCTCGCCCCACACCCCGCGGGTGCTGTTCGAGCGCAGGGCCGAGGCGAGCGACTCTGCCGTCGTGCGGAGCCGCTCCTCTGATTCGGTTGCCGAGCGCAGTTGCTCGCTCAGTTCGCCGTGCTGCTGCCGGCGCTGCTCCTCGAGCTCGGTGACCTTCGCCTGAACGAGCCGCAGGCTCTCCTGCACCGGGCTTAGCGCCACCAGCACGCGGCCGTCAGACCTCTCGCGTTCGGCGTCGGTCTTCTGAATCTCGGCGAGCCGTTGCTGGAACTCGGCGAGCCTCTCCTCCTGCTGACCGATCTGCTCGCGGTACTGGGCATCGTGGCGGCCGAGCTGGGCGTGGTGCTGCAGCTCCTGCTGGGCCTGGCGCTCGGCGAACTGCTCCCGGGCGTCGCTGAGCTGTTCGCGGAGCGCTGCTGCGGTGGCCGCAGTTGCTGCGCCGGCGGCGGCGGTGGTGGCTGCGAGGGCGGCGGTCTCGGCCGCGGCGGCTGCGGCGCCGCGAACGAAGAGCAGGCGCGCTGCGACAACGCCCAGCACGAGACCCACGGCCAGACCGATGAGCAGAGTAACGATTGTCTCCATGCGCAGAGTCTTGCAGGGGCATCCGACACTGGCCCCTCACGACCCCGGCCCGCCGCCAACTGCAGCCGGTGCCGGTACGATGGATGCTCGTGGCTCTTACTATTGCGATCGTCGGGCTGCCCAATGTGGGCAAGTCCACCCTGTTCAACGCGCTCACCAAAAACCAGGTTCTGGCGGCGAACTACCCGTTCGCCACCATCGAGCCGAACGTGGGCGTGGTGAACCTGCCCGACCCCCGCCTGGCGGCGCTCGCCGGCATCCACGGCAGCGAGCGGTTGCTGCCGGCGCCGGTGTCGTTCGTCGACATCGCCGGCATCGTCAAAGGTGCGAGCGTGGGCGAGGGGCTCGGCAACAAGTTCCTCGCGAACATCCGGGAAGCCGACGCCATCGCGCAGGTCGTGCGCGGCTTCAGTGACCCCGACGTGGTGCACGTCGACGGCAAGGTCGACGCCGCGAGCGACCTCGAGACCATCAACACCGAGCTGATACTCGCCGACCTGCAGACCCTCGAAAAGGCTGTCGCCCGGTACGAGAAAGAGGTCAAGACCAAGCGCATCGAGCCCATCGTGCTCGATACCGCTCGGGCCGCGCAAGCGATTCTGGATGCGGGCAAGCCTCTCTCCAGCGCACCGAAGTTCGACATCGAACCCATCCGCGAACTCGGGCTTCTCACCGCCAAGCCCTTCATCTACGTCTTCAACGTCGACGAAGGCATTCTCGGCGACCCCGCTGCGCTCGCCTCCCTCGCCGCGCTCGTCGCGCCCGCCCAGGCCATCTTTCTCGACGCAAAGCTCGAGTCTGAACTCATCGACCTCGACCCCGAAGACGCAGCCGAGTTGCTGGCCTCGACCGGCCAAGACGAGTCGGGCCTCGACCAGCTCGCCCGCATCGGCTTCGACACCCTCGGCCTTCAGACCTACCTCACCGCCGGCCCCAAAGAGTCGCGCGCCTGGACCATCGGTAAGGGCTGGACGGCCCCGCAGGCCGCCGGCGTCATCCACACCGACTTTCAGAAAGGCTTCATCAAGGCCGAGATCGTCTCGTTCGACGACCTCATCGAGGCCGGGTCGATGGCAGAGGCCAAGGCGCGGGGCAAGGTGCGCATCGAGGGCAAAGAGTACGTGATGCACGACGGTGATGTGGTGGAGTTCCGCTTCAACGTTTAGGAGGGTGGTATCGCTTCGCCGAAGCGACAATCAACCACCTGAAGAGTAGCCCCTTTGGTATACCTCCGCGTATACTTAACTGATGGTGACGACAATCAAAGTTCCAGAGGAACTGCGCGATCGAATCAACCGCGACGCGCGCGAGCGGGGTGTGTCGGCTGCTGGGTTCATCGAGGGGCTGCTCGACGGCTACGAGCGGCGTTCGCGCATGGAGTCGTTCGGTCGAGCCTTTCGAGGCGCCGACCAGAGTTATTGGGATGAGTTCCGCGATTGGGATGTCGCCCTGAGTGACACGAACAATGGTGGCTGAACTTCGTCGGGGAATGGTCGTGTGGGCTGAACTCGATCCCGTGCGCGGGCGAGAGCAGGCCGGTCGAAGACCAGCGCTCGTTGTAGCAAGTGACCTCTACCTGCAACAGGCCGACACGCTTGCCATCGTTGTGCCCGCGACCACAACAAACCGCGGCTGGCCGAACCACGTGCCATTGAGGGGTGCGAATCTCGCGCTTGTTCAACAGACATACGCGATGACCGAACAGCCGCGAGCAATCACGCGCGAGCGCCTATTTGACGTGGCTGGTGTAGTTGACGCTGCCACAATGCGTGAGGTCGACGGATGGCTTCGTGATTTCCTCGCTCTGCCGTGATTACGCAGACTCAAGGGAGGGGTCACGACGGTGACGCTGCGGAGTTCGTAGCGAACCAGTAGCGAGCTCGTCAGGGCGCTTCGGGTTGGGCATGCTCCTGGATCCATCTAAGGTCGAAGTGCGGCCCCGGATGATCTTCCAGCCGTTCGCGCCACGAGAGGATGACCGTTGACGTCGTTACCCACTGCCTTCGCCCTTCGCCGCGTCGGAGCCCTCGCCATCGCTGCCGGTTCGTTGTTCGTTGCCGCCGGGGCAGGCGCGTGGATCACGGTCACCAAGCAGTTGCACGACGAGGGGATCACGGTGCCTCCCAATGCGCCCATCCTCGCGGGGAAGCGCGTACAGGGGCCAGTGACGGCCTACGTTGAGGCGCTCGTCATCAAGAGCAACGCCGAGCGCGGTGCCGGCGGGCGTACGTTTGCCGACATCAGTGCGGCCCTGCGCGGTGTCGAGGCTGGCAGCGACGAGGCGGCTGAACTCCGCAAACAGAGTCTGTCGCTGTCGACGGGCGCGTCCCTCCGCACATCGCTCATGACATCGGTACTCGCGTACGGGGTGAGCCTGTTCGCTGGTGGGCTCGGCGCCATCTTCCTGGTCTCGGGTTCACAGCTGCGTCGCGTCCGCAAATAGTCTCTCATCGACGGCTTGATCATGCGTCGACCTGTGTGGAGGGCACGTGCCGCGGCGCAGGGTCTCAGTGAGTGAGCATCCGCTATGACGTCTGAAGATCTGCCGCGCCAGATATAGGCCGCCGCTTAGCGCTGAGCGCTACTGTTCGGGTATGGAAGCCACGACATACGAGCTCGAGTACAACGGCAGGAGCTTCGTGCTGGCCGAGGTCGACTAAGTCAGGCTGCACAAAGTGTATGACAGAGGTTTGGCCATCAGCAGCAGCCTGTTCCGGTTCACTCCGGTGGGCAGCGACCTCGAGGTAGAGATTGCAATCGGCAGCGGGGCTCAACTGATTTTGACGAAACAGCGGCTGGAGCACTGACGCGGACACGCAGATGTCCTACTCGGCAGGCCACAGGGAAAGCGAAACGACGAGCAAGAGGCAGCGAAACAACGAGCGCGAGGCAGCGAACCTACGAGCAGGGGCCAGCGAAACTGCGGGATAAATGCTCAACTCGGCTAGGCTGTGGTTGTGCCCGAACTGATAGAGCGAAATCTGTTGCCGTTTGCGCGGGAAGCGCAGGAGGCGTTTCCTGTGCTCGTCATTCAGGGCGGACGGCAGGTGGGCAAGAGCACGTTCGCTCAGAGACTTGCTCAGGGCCGCGAATCCCGACTCTTCACCCTCGACGATGAAGCATCGCTCGACGCGGCGCGAGCCGACCCTCGAGGGTTCGTCGATCAGAACCCGGCAGCGACAATCGTCATCGACGAAGTTCAACGAGCGCCTGGGCTTATCCTGGCGGTCAAAGCGAGCGTCGACCGAGACAGGCGCCCCGGGCGATTCATCCTCACGGGTTCGTTGAACCTTCTTCGACTCGAACGAACGCCCGACAGCCTGGCGGGGCGGGCCGTCACGGTCGCGCTCCACGGGTTCAGCCAAGACGAGCTGGCCCGTCGGCGCGGCGACTTCGCCAGTGCTGTCAGGCAGGGTGCGAGGTTTGTCGACTTCGCCACTACCTGGCAACGCAACGACTACGTTGAAGCTCTTTCTCGTGGTTCATATCCCGAGGCCCAGGGCCTGTCAGGTCGGCTCCGCAATGTCTGGCTCGACAGCTATCTTTCCCGCATACTTCAACGCGACGCCGTCGAGATTCGACGAGACACGCAGCCGGCTCGTCTCGATTCTGTGATGCGCCTTCTGGCCGCCAATCAGTCGGGCGAGCTCGTGAAGGCGCGTATTGCAGCGCAAGCGAACATTCCCGCGTCGTCGATCGGCGGCTATCTAGATCTTCTTGAAACTCTGTTTCTGATCGCTACGCTCCCTCCATGGACGCCCAACCTCACAAAGAGAGAGGTTGGCCGAGCGAAAGCGATCGTCAACGATTCTGCTCTGGCCGTGCGGTTGAGTCGGCTTACCGAAAATCAGCTGAAGTCTTTCGACGGCAGTGACCATCTCGGCGCACTCATCGAAGGCCTGGTGGTTCAGGAGCTGATGAAACAGTCGGGCTGGAGCGACGAAGAGTTCGAGCTGTTTCACTACCGCGACAGAAACGGTGTCGAGGTCGATGTGGTGATCGAATTTGCTGACGGCTCAGTTTTCGGGGTCGAGGTGAAGGCGGGGAAGACGTTCAAAGCCGAACACTTCTCTGGGCTCAGCGCTCTGGCGGCCCGAGCCGGTGAAAGATTTTTGGGCGGAGTCGTACTCAACACGTCAGACCAGGGCTACCAGTTCTCGCGGGGCCTCTACGGGTTGCCCATCTCAGCGCTCTGGGAGTTGTGAGCATCCGGTGTCGGCGCAAATGAGGACTGCAGACGCCCACAGCCCAAGGCAGTATGAAGTGTGCCTTTCTTCTCCCGCGCAGCGCGCTCCGTGCTGGTGTGCGCACTCATCGTCGGCGGTGCGACCGGATGCGCGGCGATCGGCCTCGACCTGAACGCCGTTCACTCGACCGCGGCCACGCCGACGCCCACCGCGACGCCGACTCCCACGCCCACCCCCGCACCGAGGTTCACTCCGACTCCGGTTCCGGCCCCCGCTTCGCCCGCCTGTCTCTTATACACATCTGGTATGGCGTCTTGTGCTTGAAAAAAAAAAGGGGGGGGGGGGGGGGGGGGGGGGGGGGGGGGGGGGGGGGGGGGGG